>JBJKPQ010000043.1:0-63725 GCA_046706305.1 Bacteroidales bacterium | reverse complement strand
CAGGCACGTGGTTATCCTGATATGTTTTCTGACATGCTCGATTCGCTGGAGCAGGAGAGGGAGCCGCGTGAGACCTTTTACGACGGATACGTGGTAAACGCTATAATGGATGCCTGCTACAGGTCTGCCGGAACAAGGAGATGGGAGCCTGTTGAGTTAAATATATGGCGTGGAAAGGAAGGGATAACTTCAGGTATCGACCTTGTTAATTATGACGACAGGTATTTCCTTGTAAAAAAAGAAAGAATGCCTGACGGAAGGACTAAAGTTATGCTTAAGGAGAAATCGACAGGAGATATAATCCAGAAATATACCTGAAAAAAGATATAATAAGCGCCTGCAGGATTTAAACTGTAATTATAATAATTCTATTATACTGTTTGTGAGCAACGGCTTAAAGCTGGATTGGAGGCATGTTGTTCCTTTTGTTCTCATTCAGTAAGTCGGCGACGGCATTTAGGAATTCTTTCTGCATGAGAGGTTTCTGAAAAACCATATCTGCTCCAAGCAATTTGGCCCCGGGAAGATAACCCTCCGGGCCGAACCTGCCTCCTCCCGAGATGGCGATGATCTTAAGTTCCGGATGCTTCTTGCGCAATTCCATAATGGTTTCCAGTCCTTCTTTCTCAGGCATTATAATATCTGTAATTATCAGGTCGGGAATTTTTTCATTTATCATCTCCATACCTTCCCTGCCATTAAGGGCAGTTCCTACTTCATGGCCTGCTTTTTCGAGCATTTTCTTTATCATCAGAAGTATTGAAGGTTCATCATCAAAAACATATACAGTTGCCATAATATATTATTTTTTTGCTTTGGCTTCATCAAGGGCTCTTCGAATAGCCTTGCTGAAATCGCTTAATATCATTGGTTTAAGAATAACTTCAGATATGCCGTGTTTCATTATCATTTCTTCTGAAAGGTGTTCGGCATATCCCGTAATTATAATAACTTTTAAATCAGGTCTGATTTCCCTCATCCTGGAAGCCAGGCTGGTTCCTGTAATCTTTGGCATATTCTGGTCGGTGACCAAGAGAGAATATTTGTGCGGGTTATTTCTGAATTCCTCGAGAGCAGCAACGCTGTCGCCCTGTATGGATACTCTGTAACCAAGGTTCTCAAGCATTTTCTTGCCCAGGAAGGTAATCTCCGGTTCATCATCAACAAAAAGAATATACTCATCTCCCTTGTATGTCTGTTTTTCCAGTTTATCAAGATTTCCGGGATCGGTACCATGCCTGGGCAGGTAAATGCTGAATGTAGTTCCTTTCCCGGGAGAACTGTCAACCAGTATGGCGCCCCCGTAGTTATTTATTATACCGTGTACAACAGACAGTCCCAGACCCGAACCGGAGCCTACCTCCTTGCGGGTGAAAAATGGTTCAAAGATTCGTTCTTTGGTTTCCATATCCATTCCGTGACCGGTATCCGATATTTGAAGTCTGATATAGTCGCCTTTTTTAAGGTTGCTTAGCCTTGGGTCTGACCGGTGGCTGATCTTGACGGCTTCGAGCCTTACGTCGAGTATTCCGCCAGAATCGAGCATTGCATGGTTGGCATTGGTGCACAGGTTCATCACTATCTGGTGAATATGCGTTGGGTCGGCAAGAACAGTGCCGATACCCGGGTCAAGTTTTTGTTTAATTTTAACACTTGTGGGAGAGGTTGACTTAAGAAGGTTCAGTACTTCAGCGACTATCGGCTGGATCTGAACCGGTTTCTTGTTGAAGTCCACTTCCCGGCTGAAGGTCAGTATCTGCTGCACAAGGTCCCTGCCTCTTACAGCCGCATTGTTAATCTGTTCGAGATCGAAGCGCAGGTTGCTTTCTTCCGGCAGTTCTTCCAGGGCCATATCGGTATACCCGAGTATCGGAGTAAGGATATTATTGAAGTCGTGTGCTATACCTCCGGCCAGTGTGCCAATGGTTTTCATCTTCTGAAGCTGGAAGAGCTGTTTTTCCAGGTCAGCTCTTTCCCTCTCGAATTTTTTTCGTATCTCAATTTCTTTTTTAAGATCGATATTGGCATTTGATAACTGTCGTGTTCTTTCCATAACCCTTTTTTCAAGGGCATCATTTGCCGTTTTTACATTTTCTTTTTCCTGCTCAAGAAGAATCCTCATATAGAATTCCTTCCGGGCAGACAGCTCAAGGAAATAGCTGATGAACATGCCTATAATATTGGCACTTATGAAGAAGAAGTTGTTATTGATAAGTATACCTACCGGGGTGTGGGATATCCAGATAGCCGATATCTCGTAGGCTACCACTATCGACCAGCCGGCTATTGATGCATAAAAGAAACGCGCCCTTATAAAAGTGTAACCAAAAATGAATATGAGCATCAGTCCTGCATAATATTCATAATTATGCTCTTTTGACGCATAGATTATCATTATGATAATTGCAAAACCCGTGATAAACATAATGGATGCAATCACAAGCTGCATGTATTTTTTGAAAAGTCTTGAGTAAGTGAAAATAAAGACGGCTATAAAAACAGGAAACACTATTCCGAATCTTATAAACCAGAACAACTCTTTCAATTTTGGAACGGAAACGGCATCGAGAAAAGCAAAGGCGCCATAGAAGATCATAGATAATATCAGGGAGAATCTGAAAGGATTAAGTGATTTAATAAAATAATCCTCGCGGAAATCATTTTCATATTTCCGTAACTCACCTGTAAAGTCAAGTGTGAGCGAATTGAGTGAAATTGATTCCTGTCCTGATGGTGAAAGTCCAAGCAGATTGAGTCCTTTATTTTTTAATAAGCTCATCCGGAATCGGTTATTAGTTATAACTATTATTTTCCACCGGTTTGATTCTTCTTAATCTTCAAAAAGAGATTTATTCCCAGCGGTTCTTTGTCAACGCTGACCATCTCACTGTCTACATTGGCATTGGCGGCGATTCTGAAGAGGTCCGATTCGGTCCTCAGGTTCAGGTACCAGTCAGACAGTACTTCCATAAGTCTTTTCGTGGGATTCCTTGTACTGAAATTGCTTATTACCATCTCCCCTTCAGCATCAAGGCAGTTAACATATTTCCTGATAAGGAAAGTAAAATGTTTATCTTTGAAATAATCAAACAGGCCGGCACTCCAGATAAGATCATACAGCTTAAATGAATTATATCTTAATGCATTTATCTTATTGTATGATATCTGCCCGTTAAACTTATGATTTTTCTCCCTGGAAAAATCGATAGCCGACTGGTCAAAATCTATCAAATCAAAGGTTATATTATTCCCGGGATGATTAGATATAAACTCATATACATCTGTTGCGGGCCCCGAACCCAGTATAAGTACCTTTGCACTTTCCTTCTTGTCGAGAAGGTTTTCACAGAACTTCATAAAGAAATCTTTCCTGTTCCTCACCGCATTCGCACCCGGCTGGTTCTGGAAAAACAGGTCCCAGTTCCGGTAATATGGTTCCTCGTTTATCTCAAACTTATAAATTTTGTTAATTAATCTGAAATCGCCCGGGTAACCATAGGGTTTGACAAATCCGTGTCCTATAAGAGTATTTTCATTTAAGACAGTCTTTATTTTATCCCGGAATGGCTCTACCTCTTCAGCGGAGAGGTTATTGACTGTATCCGTAAATTTCTCATAATCTTCAGGTTCGGGTCCTCCTTTCTTCAGCAGATATTCAAGATACTGGTCAATTGAAATTTTTAGTTCGGTCTTATTTTCAGTCATGAGATTATTCATACGGTTATCAGGATAGGATTATTATGCAGTTACAAACTATAAAAATATGATTTAAAATTAGTTTTACTTTTAATTCATGCAAATTAGTTAGGGCTAAAAATGAAAAATATTTTGGAAAATGTGGGTCTGATCCTTACAATTTATTACAAAAAAGGAAAGAGGAGTAGATAAAAACAATATTAGCCTTTATGGCACTATTTTTGGATGTAAATTATAAAAATCATATTATCTGTGAGTATGAGTAATTTTTCATATATTTGTTTTGCAGCCTGTAAGCTGCCCGTAGAATTAAGAAATTTATTAACTAATATTAAACCACTATGATTATGAAAAAGGGTATTCTGCTGGTATGTTTGTCGTTGTTACTGGGAAGCGTGGTATCAGCTCAGACATATAAGTACATTGGTGCGGATAAATGCAAGATGTGTCATAATAAACCCAATACTGGTAACCAGTATGGAATATGGCAAAAGGGACCGCATGCAAAGGCCTTGGAGACACTGAGCAGCAAGGAATCGCTCGATTATGCCAAAGCTCATGGCATTGCCGATCCTGCTAAAGATCCGAAATGTCTTAAGTGCCATTCAACTTATGAAAGAGTTGATGCCAAACTAAGGGCAGGCATCAAACCTACGGAAGGTGTTTCCTGTGAGACATGTCATGGTCCAGGCAGCTCATACAAATCACCTTCAGTAATGAAGAACCGTGAGCAGGCTATGAAAATGGGTCTTATAATGCCCGACAAGCAGCTTTGCCTCGAGTGTCACAATAAGGAAAATCCTTTCTTCAAGGAATTTAATTTTGAAACATATGCTGCAAAAATAGCTCATCCTGATCCTTCTAAAAAATAATTGGGATACCGGGCTTATAGCCGCTTTCAATACAATATAACAGCCGGTATTAACAGAGGTTGGATTTTAGCCGATGTTTTTACCGGCTGTTGATTAAGTAGAATTATTATACTAATTTTAACTGGTAACAAATTTCTTAAAAACATACCATGGACCTGACAAGGCGGATTCGTGACAAAATGATGCAGGAAAACCTGATGTTCATTTACCGGGGTGTTGTTACGGATGAAAATTCAGTGCCTTTGATTATGCTTCTCGAAAGTGAAATGGAGAACGCGGAGTTTGATTTCCTGGGGAGGAAACGACTTTTTATGTTTGTTCTGGAAAGTCTGCAGAATGTTTCTAGGCACAGTGATCCTGTAGAATTTGCAAATATGTCGCTTGTGGTATACTCGAAAACAGCCGACGGATATACAGTGACAACAGGTAATGTACTGCCTTCATCTCATATCGACAATCTGAGGGCTAAGCTTGAAGAGATAAATCACCTGGATGCCGAGGAGGTAAGAAAGGTTTACAGGAAGATGTTGGGAAAATCGGAGTTCAGCAATAAGGGAGGAGTAGGACTGGGCTTGCTGGAGATGGCGAGGAAAACAGGCAACAGGCTTGACTATGATTTTATAGATCTCGATAACAGATATTCATATTTTATTCTCAGTAAGACTGTTGATTCATCAGGGCGTGGCAGTAATCTGCCGGGGGCAGAAAAGGCATTTAACGGCAGGGTGATATCTGAACTGGAAAGGATGATGGCTGAGAATAATATATGCCTGATTTGGTCAGGGCATATATCTCCAAACATAGGTAAGGAGGTTGTTACACTCACTGAAACAAAAATGTACGAGGAAGATGTTGAGGCTTCCCTGAAGAGGAAAGTTTTCAGCGTTCTTGTAGAGATACTTCAGAATGTCTCTTCCTATTGCCCGGGTGCAGATGCTGAAAAAGAATTCGGCATGTCAGTAGCACTTCTGCGGTTGAAAGACGGGATTTACACACTTACTTCCGGCAATCTCATCTTGAATGAAAGAGTCGGCGAACTCAGGGAGAAGATTGAGATAATAAACAGGTATGATTATGAAGGTCTTAAAGACCTTTTTAAAACATCCTTATCGTATCAGACTACGTTTACTGACAGCACGGGTAATATGGGGCTTATTGAGATAGCACGTAAGTCGGGAAGTAAACTGGAATACCAGTTTGAGAAGTTAAACGAGGTCTATTCCTATTATTTACTCACAGTTAATGTCTGAACATTATCTTTGTCTTCCACTTTCTTGAAGATAAGCCTGCTGCCATCCCATTCGGCATAGCTTCCGCTTTTTATCCAATCGCCAAGGAATATTATTTCCGGTCCTTCCTTTAGTTTAAAATTTCTTGCGAGGTGCCTGTGCCCAAAGATAAAATAATCAATGCCCCTGGTTTTCAGAACGGAACGGGCATATCTTATCAGGTCTTCTTTCTCCTCTCCCAGGAATTCCATCATAATCCCCTTCCCAAGTCTTGAATTAAGAGACCATTTTTGCCCGATACCTATGCCAATGTAAGGATGTATTGCAGAATACATTTTCCGCAGAAATTTATTACGGAACAGTGCGAGAAGGATTTTGTAGGAGAAATCCTTTGTTCCCAGTCCTTCACCGTGGGCCAGGTGGAACACCTGTCCGTCAAAAACAGTTGTGAGCGGGCCGGTATGTATTGTCATTCCGCATTCCCTTGTAAGGTAATCGCCAACCCACATGTCGTGATTTCCGGTAAAAAAATGTACGGGAATACCGGAGTCAGAAATCGATGCCACGGTCCCAAGGAATCTGGTAAATCCCTTCGGGACAACCAATCTATATTCCCACCAGAAATCAAAAACATCACCAAGAAGATATATTGCCCGGGCATCATCCTTCACGGTATTTAACCATCTGACAACCTTTTTCTCTCTTTCTACCGGAGGAGATCCGGCTGGAAGTCCCAGATGGAAATCGGAGGCAAAATATATTTTCCCGTTTTCAGCCAAACCGGTATCGTATTAGTTGAAAAGCTGGTTTAGTTTTATTTGCAGAGACCTTCCGTGCAGGTTTGATGCAATTATATTACCCTGTTTATCAAAAAGAAAATTGGCCGGTAATGTTTTTACATTAAAAAGAATGGCATTTTTAGGGTTTGAAGGGTCATCTTCACGCGTGTTAATCCATGGCAGTTCATCAAACCTTACAGCTGCCTTCCATGCTTCGGTATCCTTGTCGAGATTGATCTGGTATATTTCAAACCCCTTGTTATGATATTGTTTATAAAGTTGTTTGAACTGCAGGTTCTCATTTACACAATCCTGCGATTGTGCCGACCAGAAACTGAGCAGTACATATTTACCTTTTAATGAAGAAAGGGCTATCCTGTTATTATTAATATCCTTGAGACTGGGATTGAGTTTTGTTATTGGTGCATCCTTGGCCATTTTTTCGAGCTGGTTGACGTACATCTGGTTCATCTCGTTGGTAAAATCCCTGGCCAGGGCCTGAACATGTTTTGAATTGGGATAGTGACGGGTCAGAGAATCTGTAACTATTTTAAGAAACTGCAGATCTTTCGGATCGTACAGGACATATGTCTGCGGGTCTATCCTCTGGTAAAGAGCCTTTATAGAAGCGAGTGAATTAACATTCTTAATGATGAATTCTATATTTTTCCGTCGCTGCTGTTTTATAAGATTGTTGAACTGCTCTTCCAGATCAGGTCCTTTCTTGTCGAACCCCGGCTGTTTCATGGCCTTGTTGTATTCATTACGCAATGAATCGAGCTTTCTTTTTGTCTCGGCGAGAGTGTTGTCGAGATATTGGAGTTTCTCTGTGCCCTCAGATCCTTTTATTGTATAATCATCATACAGGGTTTTTCCTTTAAAGTCGAGACTGATCTCTTCTCCGGGACTGGCAAGCAGTGTTATAAAATCAGATTCAGAAAAGCCCACCTGGTAAAAATCGGGGAATGAAGCCTTTACGTGAAACCTGAAATGTCCGCTTCGATTAATCTTTGCAGAATCCATAAAAACGGCAGTATTTACATCCAGCCTGTTCAGGTAAATATATTTTTCCTTCCTCCCCTTAACAAAACCATTAACGGTAAAGCCTTCCTTATCCCTGCAACCTGAAAAAATTACTACCAGCGCCAGTATAAATAGTACACGTTTCATTTATGATAAAATTTGCAACAACGAATATTACAACAATTTTTATTTATTAAAAATTTCTGCGAGTTTATTCTGCAATTGTTCCCCCCTTAGGTTTGAAGCAATTATACGGCCGTTTTTGTCGAGCAGGTAATTGCAGGGTATAGATTCTATTTTATAGAGAGGTACAACACTTGAATTCCAGTATTTAAGATCGCTTACATGTATCCATCTGCCAAGCTGATCGTCTTTAATACCATCTGTCCAAGCTTCTTTTGTTTTATCGAGTGAAACCTGGAAAATCTGGAAGCCTTTATTATGGTACAGGTTATAGGCCTTTACCAGGTTTGGGTTTTCGCGACGGCAGGGACTGCACCATGATGCCCAGAAATCAAGCAGAACAACGGAGCCTCTTGTTGAAGAGAGCTTAATAGTATCACCTTGCGGATCAGGCAGGCTTATTTCAGGTGCTTCAGCACCAGTCCCTGCTTCCTCAGGAGTTGATTCCCCCTGCATGCCTGATTTCAGCTGTTTTACCTGTTCATGGAGAGTAGCTACGGGATCATAGTCGGGATACTTACCATACATTGATGAGTCAACTTTTTCAAAATATTTAATATCCTTCTCCGGGTTGAGTACATAAACACTGGGGGCAACCTGCTGATAAAGAGCAACTAGACTAACAAGCGACCCGATATTTTTATCGATATATTTCTTTGTGTACATGTTAATTTCCCCGAGGTAACCCTGTGCAAGATTGTCTAACGAATCCATGACGGCAGCAAGGTGGGGATTGTCAGAATTATTCATATATATATCGTTAAGGCTCCTTAGTTTGTTAATCGTCTTGCTCATAGTCCGGTTGTATTCTACCATCTGCTGTGTCCCTTCCGAACCTTCCACAGAAACAGGGAAATTAAGTGAATCGTGTTTGGCTTTCAAAATAATTTTATCACCCGGCTCAACAAGCATGGTCAAAAAATTGTTATCATTAAACTTAACGAGGTAAAATGCGGGATTTTTAATTTCTCCCTTGAAGCTGAACTTGCCGTCATTTGCTACCTTAACTGAGTCAACAGTAATAAGTTCGTTTGATTTTAATTGATCAAGAAAAATGTATTCTCCATTTACCGGGTTTGTTAGTGTGCCTGTTATCAGGAAAGTATTATTTTTGCATCCTGTAAAGACCAAGGCAGCAAACAAATAAAAAAGAATTTTCTTGTTCATTAAAGTTTAATATTAGTTAATAGCTATAATATAACAGAAATGCAAAGTTATTCTTTTTTTAATGCGTCTGAACTTTTATGAGATTTAATTACTTTTTGGCGGGTCTTAATACTGTTGCACGGTTCACTTTTAATTATTACCTTACTTTACCTTTTGGACTAATAAACACTTGGATATATGAGTTATATAAAGTTTGAAAAGAATCAGGTCGTCAACCTGGAATACTCCCTCTCGAGGGAGATTATCAGGACAAACAGGGCAGGGTCGTATACATCAACAACCATTGTTGACTGTAATACACGAAAGTATCACGGGTTGCTTGTATGCCCTGTCGATAACTTCGGTGGCGAGCGCTTTGTACTCCTGTCTTCCCTCGACGTCACTGTTCTGAACAGCGAGAAAAAGTTCAATATAGGAATCCGAAAATACAAAGGCGACTATTTTAGTCCGAAAGGTCATAAATACATAGATGATTTTAATACTGAGAGTATACCTTCACGTTTATACCGGGTAGGTGGTGTAATGCTCAGGCAGGAAAGGCTACTTGTGCACGATGAGGAACAGTTTCTTCTGCGTTTTACTGTTGAGGAGGCCACTGAGCAGATGAAGATACAGGTTCGTCCCTTCCTGGCTTTCAGGAATATTCATCATCTAACGCATGCCAATCTTGCTGCCGACACAAGAGTCGAATTTATTGAGAACGGTATAAGATCGAAGATGTACGAAGGGTTTCCCTACCTTAACATGCAGTTTTCCAAAAAGGTGGAATTTGTGCATGTACCCGACTGGTACCTGGGTGTTGAATACATAGAGGAGCAGAAGAGGGGTTATGACTATTCAGAGGATCTTTTCACTCCCGGTTTTTTTGAGTTTGAGGCAAAGAAAGGTGAAGTTGTTGTCTTCAGTGCTTCCACCAGGGAGCAGAAAACTTCACAGATGAAGCAGAAATTTTCGAAGACAGTGGCAGGTAAGATACCGCGCGACAGCTACATGAATTGCCTTGGCAACGCTTCTCAGCAGTTTATTGAAAAACGTGGTGGAAAAACATTGATCATAGCAGGCTACCCATGGTTCGGAGCATGGGGACGTGATACCTTTATCTCGGTACCCGGTCTCGCGGTGGCCAGGCATGACCTGAAGCTTTTCCGTGAAGTTATGGATACCCAGGTTGAAAAGATGAAGGATGGGCTCTTCCCTAACATGGGCGATGATAATAACCCCGCTTTTAACTCGGTTGATGCCCCTTTATGGTTCATATGGGCAATACAGCAATATATTGAACAGGGGGGCCGTGACGGATGGGAACGCTACGGAAAGGCTGCCATATCTGTTTTAAATGCATACCGTAATGGAACAGCCTTTAATATTCACACCCGGGAGAATGGCCTTGTATATGCTATGGCGGATGGTAAGGCTCTCACCTGGATGGATGCTGTTGTTAACGGGGTACCGGTTACACAAAGAGGCGGATATGCCGTGGAGATAAATGCCCTTTGGTACAATGCAGTCTGCTTTGCGCTTGAAAAGGCCAGGGAAACCAAAAACAAAGCTTTTGTGAAAGAATATGAAGGAATGCCTGAACTGATAAAAAAATCGTTCATTGAACTATTCTGGGATGATAAATTAGGTTACCTGGCCGATTACGTCAATGATGAGGAAGACAGGAACTTTTATGTTAGACCTAACATGGTTATAGCTGTTTCCATGCCTTATTCAATGCTTGAAAAAGACCAGATGAAAAAAATCCTTGATGTTGCTGACAGGGAACTGGTTACAAACAGGGGACTGAGAACCCTGTCTCCCAGGAATAAATTGTATAAAGGCATTTATGAAGGAAACCAGGAGGAAAGAGACAGCGCCTATCATCAGGGTACAGTTTGGCCCTGGTTGTACGGACCATTTTGCGAGGGATGGCTTAAAGTATACGGTAACCAGGGAGTTCAGAAAGTAAGAGGCCTGGTGTTTGGACTTGAAGAGGTTATGGGCGAACACGGGGTAAGCACACTGTCGGAGATTCATGACGGTAATCCTCCACATGCTCCAAAAGGTGCTATATCACAGGCCTGGAGCGTGGCTGAAGTGTTGAGAATAATTGAATTACTCGAGAGAAAATATTCCAGCTAACAAATTAAGAGGAAGCATATGAGAGTGTTAATGTTCGGATGGGAATTCCCGCCACACATCTCTGGCGGACTGGGTACTGCAAGTTATGGGTTGACAAAAGGGATGGCCACACTTGACGACCTTGACGTCATTTTTGTAGTTCCCAGGGCCTGGGGTGATGAGGACCAGAGTATGGTCAGGCTTATAGGTGCCAACAAGGTCCCCGTGGCATCAAGGAAAGTATTTTATAAAGGATTTAGAAAGCCTCTTGAAATGATTGAGGTTTCTTCAAAAATCGTACCCTATATCGATCCGAAAGATTTCTGGAAGGTTGTATCAAAAGAAATAACCGGACAAAACCTCTTTGTTCAGACAAATGATAAAGGGATGATAGATTTTTCAGGCCGGTATGATTATAACCTGTTGGAAGAAATTAATAAGTATGCCATTGTAGCCTCAATAATAGCTGAAGAGAATGATTTTGACATAATACATGCTCACGACTGGCTGGCATACCCGGCAGGTATAGCCGCTATGGCTGTTTCAGGTAAGCCCCTAGTCATACATGTACATGCAACCGATTTTGACCGCAGCGGAGGAAGTGTTAATCCGGATGTTTACCAGATAGAAAAAAACGGGATGGATGCCGCTGCCAAAATAATTACTGTTAGTAACCTTACTAGGGATATTGTTATTAACAGGTATAACATAAGCCCCGATAAAGTGGAAACCGTTTATAATGCAGTTGAACCTGTCAGTTACAGTCACGGCTCCACTTTTAAAAAGGGTATTGGAGAAAAAGTAGTTACTTTCCTTGGAAGGATAACATTACAGAAAGGTCCTGAATATTTTATTGAAGCTGCCAACAAGGTGCTAAAAAGGATGAATAATGTAAGATTTGTTATGGCTGGTTCGGGCGATATGATGGAAAGGATGATGAGACGTGCTGCCGCATTAAGAATCACTGACAGATTTCATTTTACCGGGTTCCTGAGAGGTCCGGATGTTTTTAAGATGCTTGAACTAAGCGATGTGTATATTATGCCCTCAGTGTCGGAGCCATTCGGCATCTCACCCCTGGAAGCTATGCAGTCGAATGTTCCGGTTATTATCAGTAAGCAGTCGGGTGTTGCGGAGATACTTACTCATGCAGTGAAAACAGATTTCTGGGACATTGACGCTATGGCTGATGCTATTTATGGAATACTTAATTACCCGGCACTTTCGGGTATGTTTATAAAGAATGGGAAAGAGGAGGTTATAAGGTTGAAATGGGACAACTCGGCCAGACACGTACGTGATATATATTACAGAGTTATTGAGAACTATAAGAATTAAGATATGAGCGCATCAAACAAAAAAGCTATTTGCTTTTATTTCCAGGTTCACCAGCCTTTCAGGCTAAAAAGGTACAGGTTCTTCGATCTTGGACACGATCACTACTATTATGATGATTATACCAATGAATCAATAATGAGAAAGGTGGCTGACAAATGTTACCTGCCGGCCAATAAAGTGATATCAGATCTTATCGCTAAGCATCATGGCAAGTTCAAGGTTACATTTTCAATATCCGGACTGGCAATAAACCAGTTCAGGCTTTATGCTCCGGAGGTACTTGAGTCATTCAGAAAGCTGGCCGAAACGGGTATGGTGGAATTTCTTGCCGAGACAAATGCCCATTCACTCGCATCCATTAAAAGTCGTGGTGAA
Organism: Bacteroidales bacterium; assembly: GCA_046706305.1. Classification (GTDB taxonomy): domain Bacteria; phylum Bacteroidota; class Bacteroidia; order Bacteroidales; family VadinHA17; genus LD21. The sequence continues at coordinate 50,960 of JBJKPQ010000043.1, read as the reverse complement.
TTTGAACAACAGGTGAACCGTCATAAAAATATGCTCAAGGAACATCTTGGTGTTGATGCTACATCTTTCAGGAATACCGAACTTATTTACTCCGATGAAATAGGGTCGTGGGTAGCCGATATGGGCTTTAAGGCAATGCTTACTGAAGGGGCAAAGCATGTTCTGGGTTGGAAGAGCCCTAATTATCTTTACTGTAACTCTGTAAACCCAAGATTAAAAGTTTTGCTCAGGAACTTTGCACTCAGTGATGATATTGCCTTCCGTTTCTCAAAACGCGAGTGGAACTCCTGGCCGCTTACGGCTGAAAAATATGCCGGATGGATAAGCAAACTGGGCTCCCGGCGCGACCTTGTAAATATCTTCATGGATTATGAGACCTTCGGCGAACATAACTGGAAGGAATCAGGGATATTTGATTTCCTGTCGCATATGCCGGCTGCAATATTGCGGAAAACACCTTTTAAATTTATGACACCCTCGGAAGTTGCAGATGTGCTTCAGCCTGTCTCGGCCATAAGTGTACCATCGCCTGTTTCATGGGCTGATGAGGAAAGGGATATAACAGCATGGCACGGAAACGAACTACAGGTGGCAGCTCTTGATAAACTCTACAGCCTGGCAGACAAGGTAAACAGGTGTGACGATCCTCATATCAGGAAGGACTGGGATTACCTGCAGGCCAGTGACCATTTTTATTACATGGCCACAAAATTCTTTTCAGATGGTGCCGTACATGCTTATTTTAATCCTTATGAGACACCATACGACGCTTTCATGAACTATATGAATGTGCTTAGTGATTTTGAGCTCAGGGTTAAACAGTATTTCCCCGATTCAAAAGAGCAGGAACAGATATTCCTGCTTACAAGGGAAATGAATGAGAAGGATAGCATTATATACAAGCAGACGAAAGAGATTGAGAAACTATCAAGAAAAATAGTGCGTCTCAGCCCTGCAAAAGCAGGCGTCAAAAAAAAGACTGCACGTACTGCGGCACCAAAGGCAACAAAAGCAATAAAAGAAGAAAAGCTGACGTTAAAGAAACCGCAAAAAGAAACATCGGTGAAGACTGCAAAAAGAAGTCCTCGCGGGAAAAATTAATAGTTGGAATAATAAGTAAATCAGGTTTTTACACTTTGTCAGAATCTGATGACGTTTTTCCAGTTAACAATATGTAAAATCAAATAACGAAATATAATGAAGGTTGATTTTATTTTTGAGACCAGTTGGGAAGTATGTAACAAGGTAGGAGGGATTCATACGGTCATCTCAACCAAAGCCCTTAATGTTATTAATGAAGTTGGTGAGAATAATTATATTCTCATAGGCCCGGATGTATGGAGGGAGGATGTTACCAATCCCGAGTTTATCCCCGATGATTCGCTGTTTATTGACTGGAAGTCGATAGCCGCTTCAGAGGGGCTAAGGGTTAAAACGGGAAGGTGGAACATTGCCGGGAAACCCATTGTTATCCTTATCGATTTTACTCCTTATTTCGGACAGCAAAACGAGATATTCGCAGGTTTCTGGGAAACTTACAAGCTAGACAGTTTAACTGGCCAGTGGGATTATATTGAACCTGCCCTGTTCGGATATGCTGTTGGCAAGACGATAGAGAGTTTTTCGTCTTTCTATCACGACGGGCATAACGTTATTGCTCAATTTCATGAATGGATGACAGGTACGGGTATACTATACCTCAAAAAGAATGCATCCTGGATAGCCACATCATTTACAACTCACGCCACTGTTCTTGGGAGATGCATTGCAGGAAACAACAAACCCCTTTACGGCAATATGAAGGAATATATTCCGGCACAGGTAGCCCGTGAATATAATATACTTGCCAAACAATCGCTTGAAAAGATTTCAGCTGCAGAAGCAGATGTTTTTACTACTGTCAGCGAGATTACCTCAAGAGAATGCAGTCATTTCCTTGTAAAGGACGTGGATGTAATTACACCAAACGGTTTTGAGGATTCCTTTGTACCGACCAGCGAGGTATTTGATGAGAAAAGACAGGCAGCCAGGGAGAAGCTTATAAATGTGGCAGAAGCTGTTTTAGGTTATTCACTTGCTGAAGATTCTATACTTATAGCAAACAGCGGCAGATATGAGTTCAGGAATAAAGGTGTGGATATCCTTATTGATTCTCTTGGTGAGCTGAATAAAAATGAGAATGCAAAGAAGGACTGCGTTGCATTTTTCCTAATACCTGCTTATCATAAGGGCCCGCGACAGGACATAAAAGATATTCTTGTTAACGGTGAAAACATTAACAGTGGTGATAAATATCTGACACACAGTCTTCATTACCCTGCATCAGATCCCGTTATTCAAAGGATAATTGCAAACAACCTGAATAATGATCAATCATCAAAGGTTAAAGTGATTTTTGTCCCGTCATACCTGAATGGTAATGACGGTATATTCAATATACCATATTTTGACCTGCTGATAGGTTTCGACCTGACTGTTTTTCCATCTTATTACGAGCCCTGGGGATATACTCCACTTGAGAGCCTTATGTTCTCAATACCAACGGTAACAACATCATTATCGGGGTTTGGCCTGTGGGTAAAGCATTACTTCCGGAGTCCGGGTAACGGCATTTCAGTTATTGAAAGGACAGACGATAATGAGAAAGAGGTCGTCGAGAGTATAAGGCGGTTTATTTCAATGTTTACAGGTCTGAGCCCGGCCGAGGTAGAGGATGCTCGTAAAAAGGCACATGAGATCTCAAGGATTGCATTATGGGATAATCTCTCAAAATATTATTTCGAGGCGTATGTCCAGGCACTTGAAAACAGTATGGACAGGAGGAAAGAGCCCCGCGACTTTGCCAAATTTGTTGAAGCACCGGGGCTGGTGGTGCGTAAACCCCACCAGGTACCAGTCTGGAAGGATATCTATGTTCAGAGTGATGTGCCGGAACGGCTGGTTGCTCTTAAGGAACTTGCCAATAACCTGTGGTGGTCGTGGAACACTGAAGCAGAGGTGCTTTTCAAAAGGATGGACCCCTCTCTTTGGGAAGATGTAAAGCATAATCCTAAACTTTTGCTTGAGAAAATAGATTACAAAAGACTCCTTGTACTTGAGGATGATGAGGATTTTGTTTCGGACCTGCAGGATGTAAAGGATGCATTTGATACATATATGAGCCGCAGGCCTGACGAATCAAAGCCTTCAGTTGCTTATTTCAGTATGGAGTTCGGTATACACCCATGCCTTAAAATATATTCAGGAGGGCTAGGTATCCTCGCCGGCGATTACCTTAAGGAAGCCAGCGATTCAAATCTTAATATAACAGGAATCGGCCTTCTCTACAGGTATGGCTATTTTAAACAGAAACTCGGTCCCAGAGGCGAACAACTGGCTCTTTATGATGCGGAAGAATTTTCACGCTTACCAATAAGTCCGATCAAGGACTCTTCCGATAATCAGCTGGTTGTAAGTCTTGTATGGCCTGGACGAACAGTCAGGATCAGGGTCTGGGAAGCTATGGTAGGGAAAGTAAGACTGGTGTTGCTCGATACTGATTTTGACGATAACCTTCCTGAAGACAGGACTGTAACACACTATCTCTATGGCGGTGATAATGAGAACAGGCTCAGGCAGGAACTCATCCTGGGGATAGGAGGTATAAGAGCCCTCGAGGCCATGGGGATGAGACCGTCGTTATATCACAGCAATGAAGGTCATTCCGCTTTTATCAGCCTTGAACGTTTAAGAATACTTATCAATGATCATCATCTTACATTTAACCAGGCCCTTGAGGTTGTAAGATCATCAACTCTTTTTACAACCCATACACCGGTACCCGCAGGGCATGATGCCTTCGAGGAAGATCTGTTGCGTAAGTACATTTCACATTATGCCGGGAGGCTGACAATATCGTGGGAGAACCTGATGGCCCTCGGACAATGTGAGAATGATGCTGATAAGAAATTCAATATGAGTTTCCTGGCAGCAAGGATGTCGCAGGAGATGAATGGTGTAAGTAAACTGCACGGGGATGTGAGCCAGGGAATGTTCAACAAGCTTTGGCCCGGATATCTTAAGGAAGAACTTTTTATCGGATATGTTACTAACGGTGTACATCATCCTACATGGACAGCCCCTGAATGGAGGGATACATATGAAGAACTTACTGGTAAAAAGGATTTTGACCAGGCAGACAGGACTATGTGGGAGAAGATCTATACTCTGGAGGATAAGAAGATATATGAGATAAAAAAAGAACTTAAAAACAACCTCTTTACCCATATCCGGAAAAGACTGCAATCTGATATGATGGACAAGCATGTCAGTCCGCATACACTTCTTAGCATAAGCAGCCATCTGGATGAAAAGGCTCTTACTATCGGTTTCGCAAGACGCTTTGCCACTTATAAGAGGGCCTCTCTGCTATTCACCGACCTGGAAAGGCTTGAACGAATTGTAAATAACCCGGATAAGCCTGTCCAGTTCATCTATGCCGGTAAGGCTCACCCTAACGATGGAGGAGGGAAAGACCTGATTAAACGCATTTTTGAAATTTCACAAATGCCACAGTTTACCGGGAAAGTTCTTTTCCTTGAAAACTATGACATAGAGATGGCTAAATATCTAGTCAGGGGAGTGGATATATGGATGAATACGCCTACAAGACCTCTCGAGGCATCAGGTACCAGCGGGGAGAAGGCCGTTATGAACGGTACACTGCATTTCAGTGTGCTCGATGGATGGTGGGTTGAAGGATATCGTGCATTTGCCGGATGGGCTCTTCCCAAGAAGAGAACCTTTGAGAACCAGGATCTTCAGAATGATATTGATGCTGAGACCATATATAACATGCTTGAATATGAGATCATCCCTGCCTATTATTCCTTTAATGAGAAGGGTGTCCCGGTGGAATGGATAAGCCATATGAAAAATACAATGGTTAAGATTGCACCCGAATTTACAATGAAAAGGATGATAGACGATTATTACGATAAGTACTATTCCAAGTTGTCTGAAAGGAGTAAATCTCTTACATCCAATAATTTCGAAAAAGCGAAAGAGATGGCTGAATGGAAACAGAGAATGAGAGAGGGATGGGACAATATTGAGGTTGTAAATTACAGCTTTGAGAGATCGGCCGATAATGTCTATAAGTCGGGCCATGATTACCAGGCTGAAATAGCCCTTGATGTGAAGGATATTCCAAAAGAAAATGTCGGTGTGGAATTTATTATAACCCGTATGGGCAAATATGGCGAACATGAATTTGTTGCAAGTGAAGAGTTTGAGCTTGTAAGCTGCAAATCAGGCAAATGCCTCTACAGGGCAAGCCTGGTGCCGGAGAAGGCCGGTTCGTTCTTTTATGGCATAAGAATCTACCCAAAGCATAAAGATCTGCCTCATAAACAGGACTTCTACCTGCTCAGATGGATTGATTAAATATCTGTAGCTTTCGGTACCGGTTCTTTCCGGTGTACCATAGCAGTTCGTGACGGAAGGTAAAGGTACAGGTATAAAGGGGCACTTACGATGTTCTTCTCTGCCTTGCGGACAGAAAGGTATATCCTGTTCCTGTCAAGCCTGTTGAATCCGCCGTAATTGTCATCATCAGTATCAAGGATAATCCTGAACCTCCCGGAAACAGGGATGCCGTAATCTGTGTATGAGGCCGAAGGATGGAAGTTAAACACAAAGAGAAGATCACCCCTCATGAATGCTATTATCTTGTCTGAGTTATTATCATAGATCCTGTCAATATAAAGGTTGTCGAGAAAGCTGTACTGTCTCTCCAGGTTTATCATATCCCTGTCGAAGTTGGCAAGGTAATGGTATTTAAGATCGGTATTATCGACAAGTTGCCATTGCCTGCGTGCATATTTGTAACTCCAGTTATTTCCTTCCCTGGGAAAATCAATCCATTCGGGATGCCCGAATTCATTGCCCATAAAATTAAGATATCCTCCGGCTGATGTGCTGAAAGTGATAAGCCGGATCATCTTGTGAAGAGCTATTCCCCTGTCAACAACAAAGCTGTGGTACGATTTAGACATCCCTGTGTACATCTCTGCATCGAGCATTCTGAAAATAAGAGTTTTATCGCCTACCAGGGCCTGGTCGTGAGATTCACAGTAGGAGATTATTCTCTCTTCAGGACGATGCTGGGTAAGTTCATACATTATATTTCCGGTATCCCAGTTTTCATCCATTTTTTCCTTAATAAGCTTGATCCAGAAATCAGGAACACCCATTGACAACCTGTAATCGAAACCATATCCCTTTTTATTAGTAGGGGCGGCCAGCCCCGGCATTCCGCTCATCTCTTCGGCAATGGTTAATGCATCGGGATTGTAACTGTGGATCAGCTTATTCGCCAGGAACAGGTAAATAAGTGCATCTTCATCTTCATTGCCGTCAAAATATTCACCGTATGTGGTAAAGTTCTTACCGAGGCCATGGTCATAATATATCATACTTGTTATACCATCGAACCTGAACCCGTCGAACCTGTATTCCTCAAGCCAGTAACGGCAGTTGGATAACAGGAAATGAATTACATTATCCTTGCCATAGTCGAAACAGAGCGAGTCCCAGGCTACATGGTACCTTCTGTCACCGGTATGAAAATACTGTCCGGGCGAGCCGTCTAAAAGGCCAAGTCCCTCGTTGACATTCCTTACTGAATGAGAATGGACGAGATCCATAATCACCCTTATCCCAGCCTGGTGTGCTGCATCAATCAATTCCTTAAGATCCTCGGGAGAGCCGAACCTTGATGAGGCTGCAAAAAAACTCGATACATGATAACCGAATGAACCGTAGAACGGATGTTCCTGTACAGCCATCAGCTGTATGGTATTATATCCTGCTGTTATTATTCTGGGCAGTACAAATTCCCTGAATTCGTTGTATGTTCCTGTTTTCTCATCGGGAGTCGACATGCCTATATGAGCTTCGTAGACCAGGGGAACACCTTCCGAAGGCTTGAAATCGTTGACAATCCAGTTGTATTCGGCACGGGGTTTCCAGACCTGTGCGCTGAAGATCTTTGTTTTATCATCCTGCACCACTCTGGTTGCATAAGATGGTATTCTTTCTCCCTTTCCTCCTTCCCAGTGTACAGACATTTTAAACAGATCACGGTGCTTCAGTGAATCTTCAGGGAGAATTATTTCCCAGTCACCATAGGTATTTAACCTTGACATTGAATATTCCTCCGTTTCCTTCCAGCCGTTGAATGTTCCTATAAGGAAAATGCCGGTAGCATTTGGTGCCCATTCCCTGAATATCCATTTTTTATCTGCAAAATGAAGGCCATAGTAATAATGACCCATTGCAAAGTTTTTAAGGGTATCATTCCCGGTAAGCTTCCTCTCCCTGGCAAGGCATTTGTCAATCCTTCCATTAATGATCCCGGTAAAGGGGTCAAGCCATGGGTCTGCCAAATAGAAATCTTCATTTTGCATGGTTGTCAGGCTTAATCTTAATATAAAAATACAAAAACAAAATCGAAATACATCCTCCTTTCCACCGGCTTTGCTATTTTTGCATGCATAATACCCATTTATGGTAATTCACAAAGGTTATGATAATCTTACCCTGGTGAATCCGGTTGTAACCATGGGAATATTTGACGGTGTGCACCGGGGTCACAGGAGTCTTCTTAAAACGTTGGTTAACAGGGCGAGGGAGACTCATGGCGATAGTGTTGTTATCACTTTTTCACCACATCCCCGGATTGTTCTTGAACAGGATCATGTTAACCTGTCTTTTCTGAGTACCATGGAGGAGAAAATCTCGTTGCTGGAGAAGACAGGTATTGATCACCTTATCATAATCGATTTCAATCTTGAGTTCAGCAAAAAAGGGGCATGCGAGTTTATAAAAGACATTCTGGTAGACAGGATAGGAACAAAGCATCTGATTCTTGGATATGATCACCATTTCGGACAGCAGGGAGAGGGGAATTACAATACAGTAAAGGAATGCGCCGCATCAATGCATTTCGGAGTTGAGCAGGTCAAGGGCCTGCAGACGGAGGAAGGCAAAATAAGTTCCTCCTCAATACGTGAGGAGTTACTGCAGGGTCATGTTGAGAAGGCCAATAACTGGCTTGGGTATTATTACAGGCTTGATGGTGTTGTTGTTGAGGGACACAGGATAGGCAGGTCAATAGGTTTTCCAACAGCTAATATTGAAACCACCGATAAATATAAACTTATCCCGGGAAATGGCGTTTATGCCGTTGAGGTCGAAACAGGTGGCAAAACCTATCCGGGAATGCTTAGTATAGGCTTTAATCCAACGGTAAGAAAGGATGGGACGGCAAGATCGGTTGAGGTTCATATACTCAGCTTCAGCAAGGATATTTACGGTCAAAATATTACCCTTGTTTTCAGAAAAAGACTCCGGTCGGAGAAGAAATTTGATAATATTAAACAACTGGCTGAACAGATGGAGATTGACAAGGAGAATACATTGAAATTATTCAACTGAAAAAGCAATAGTTTTCTTATCTTTGCACTCTTAAAAATAAACACAATATGGACGTTAAAACAGACATAATGCAGTACAAGGTAAAAGATATTTCACTGGCTGATTTTGGCAGGAAAGAAATTGAGATAGCAGAAAAGGAGATGCCCGGATTGCTGGCAATCAGGAAAAAATATTCTTCTGAAAAACCGCTTAAGGGAGCACGTATTACCGGCTCATTACATATGACCATACAGACTGCTGTCCTGATAGAAACACTGGCTGAACTTGGGGCCGATGTTCGCTGGGCAAGCTGTAATATATTTTCAACTCAGGATCATGCTGCCGCCGCTATTGCTGCAAGAGGGATTCCTGTTTTCGCATGGAAGGGGGAAACTCTTGAGGAATACTGGTGGTGTACAGCCCGGGCCCTGTCATTTCCGGAAGGAAAGGGACCGAACCTGATAGTTGATGACGGGGGTGATGCATCTCTGTTGGTTCATATGGGATATAAAGTGGAGGATAACCCTGGGCTACTTGACAAAAAACCCGGCAATCGGGAAGAAGCGGTTGTTTTCGAGACACTTAAGAATTTGCTCAGGGAGGAACCAGGTAAATGGCATACCATGGTCAGTGAACTGAAAGGTGTATCAGAAGAAACAACTACCGGGGTACACCGCCTTTACCAGATGATGGAAAACGGGGAATTGCTTGTGCCGGCAATTAATGTAAACGATTCAGTGACCAAGTCAAAGTTTGATAACCTTTATGGTTGCAGGGAATCACTTGCGGATGGTATTAAAAGAGCAACCGATGTAATGATCGCAGGCAAGGTGGTTGTAGTTTGCGGATATGGCGATGTTGGTAAGGGCTGTGCCCGTTCGATGAGGTCATATGGCGCAAGGGTCATTGTAACAGAAATAGATCCTATATGTGCTCTGCAGGCATCTATGGAAGGATTTGAAGTTAAGACCGTTGAAGATGCTCTCGGAGAAGGTAATATTTATGTAACCGCCACAGGTAACAGGGATATTATCACTGTTGATCATATGAAGAAAATGAAAGACCAGGCCATTGTATGCAATATCGGGCATTTTGATAATGAAATACAGGTCGACAGGCTCAATGAAACCGAAGGCGTGGAAAAGATAAATATCAAACCACAGGTTGATAAGTACTCATTTGCCGACGGTCATGCTATCTTCATGCTGGCAGAAGGACGACTTGTTAACCTGGGATGTGCTACAGGGCATCCGTCTTTTGTGATGAGCAATTCATTCAGCAACCAGACACTGGCTCAGATAGATCTTTGGAAGAATAATTATGAAATTGGTGTTTACAGGTTACCCAAATATCTCGATGAAGAAGTGGCAAGGTTGCATCTCGATCAGCTTGGGGTAAAACTCACTAAATTGTCGGTGGAACAGGCCGGGTATATCGGCGTTCCTGCTGAAGGACCGTATAAACCGGAGCATTACAGGTATTGATCCTGAAGCCCCGCAAGGGGCTCAATGGTTTTCATCGGTTGTTCCAGACCCTTACAAACCTGCCGTCAAAATAGGTTTTATAATTTTTAAGAGGATATTTTCCCGGTCCTGATGCAGGTGTCCCACCTGCAGTCAGGGCGTATTTTGTACCGCACTCGGGGCAAATGGCAAACATCGAAGAAGATGGGTCTATGTTGACCGGTACACTGAGACCATTGACAACATAATCATGCGGACAGGTCCTGTCGTAGGCAAAAAACTCATCCACCCATGAACATATTATAATGCCGTTACCATCGAAACCGGCAGCACTGAGTCCCCAGTTATTGGTTTTTGAGTCAACGGCAGCAGATCCTCCGAGGGTATTGAGACTGACAAACTCAGGATCGCTCAGATCAAGAGTAAAATCGACATAGGTGTTGGGAATAACATCGTTCTCACTCTTCCTGCATGAGACTGTTAAAAATATAAGCGCAGCAGCTATTGAAAAAATGGCTATATTTGATTTTATCGTCAAATTTTTTTTTTCAAAATTAATATTACCGTTGAGAAATTAACGTTTACTGTTAATAATTATTGTTGTTTATGATGGTTGATAAATTTTGCCTGAAGAGATTAATATTACTCCTGATACTTGCACTGCTTGCCTCCGGACCATCAGAGGCCCAGATATTTAAAAGGAACACATTGAAACATACCGAACACAGCTTGTTCGGTAAATCACGTTCTTCTTCCAGGCAGGCAAAGGTAAGGGAACCCCGCTCTGTAACAAAAGCAAAAAGGAAACAGGAAGCCAATCAGAAGAGACTGAAAAAGGAATATGAAAAATCTGTTAATGATACACGTAAACATGCTTATGAGATTCAGACACCTGAAGTAAAGGCCAGGATGAAACAAAATATGAAAGACATAAAAACACGAGATAAGTCCAAAAGACGAAAGGACAGGCTAAAAACAAGGAAGGCCGGGAGAAAATATAAATAAATGGTGAAAATCTAAATCTTTGTTCTATAAATAATTGTGAAACACCTCTTTTGAGAAACAATTATTTGTAATTAATGAAATTATTTTCTACATTTGCTCATGAAGAGTTCCGGAATACCCGGGATTCTTCTTGTTTTTTAAATATTAGAGAAGAAATGTCAGAGGTTATATATGTGACAGAGGACGGTCTCCAAAAGTTGAAAGAGGAACTCGATCAACTCAGGAATATTGAGAGGCCTTCGATATCAAAGCAGATTGCTGAGGCAAGGGATAAAGGCGACCTTTCTGAGAATGCGGAATATTCTGCTGCCAAGGAGGCACAGGGCATGCTTGAACTTAAGATTTCCAAGCTTGAAGATACTATTGCACGTTCAAGAATAATTGATGAATCGAAGATAGATACAACATCTGTCCAGATCCTTAACAAGGTGAAGATCAGGAATAAACTTAACAATTCTGTGATGGAGTACCAGCTTGTACCTGAAAGCGAAGCTAACCTTAAACAGGGTAAAATAGCGGTTAATTCTCCTATAGCAAAGGGCCTGATTGGACGTAAGGTAGGGGATGTAGCGGAAATTAAGGTGCCTTCCGGTGTTATCCCATTCGAGATAATTGCTATTTCATTGTAAAAAATTTATTCTGCTGATCATGGCAACCATCTTCACAAAAATCATACAAGGAGAGATCCCCTGTTATAAGATTGCAGAGGATGAGGATTTTTTTGCCTTTCTCGACATTAATCCGCTGAGGAAAGGCCATACCCTTGTGGTTCCGAAAGAAGAAACAGATTATATTTTTGATCTGTCAGATGATAAAATATCGCGGATGATCCTCTTCTCGAAGAAAGTGGCGGCGGCAATAAAAAGTGTTATCCCCTGTAACCGGATAGGGATTGCCGTTATCGGGCTTGAAGTACCTCATGCACATATTCATCTTGTCCCTATGGATTCGATGGATGACATTAATTTCAAAAAACCAAAACTCAGCCTCTCTCCCGGAGAGTTCAAGGAAATTGCCGGCAATATCAGCAGCAGGGTGAAACTGTAGACTTCCCGGCAAAGATTCATTTACTGAATATTTAATATCTTTACAGTAATAATTCATATCGCTGCATGAATTACCTGTATGATATCTGGGACGATTTTATCAGTCTCCTTTTTCCTCGTATCTGCCATGGTTGTGGAAATCACCTGATGAGAAATGAGAGCCTGATCTGTACGGACTGTTTTGTGTCAATGCCACGGACAGGATATCATACAATGCCCGGAAATCCTGTTGAACAGCTTTTCTGGGGGAGATGCTATATCGAAAAGGCCGCTGCATTTTCATTTTACAGCCGTGGCAGCCGGATAAGGAATATAATTCATAATCTTAAATACAGGGGGATAAAAGAGATCGGTTACGAGATGGGGAAGATATACGGATTGTCTCTTAAGAAAGAGGGTTTCACAGAAGACATAGATCTAATAGTACCAGTGCCTTTACATCCTGAAAAACAACGCAGAAGGGGATTCAACCAGAGTGAAATAATCTCTTCCGGCATCTCGGAAGTTACAGGTATCGCTTTGGAAACCTGTTCCCTTGTAAGGCTTGTCCATTCATCATCACAGACGCGCCGTTCGCGTTATGACAGGTGGACCAATGTGGAAGGCATTTTCAGTGTGTCTTTTCCTGAGACTTTTTATAATAAACACTTACTGCTTGTTGATGATGTTATAACAACAGGTTCGACAATCGAATCATGTGCCCTGGAGTTACTTAAGCTGAAGGGTGTGAAAATAAGCGTTGTCGCGCTGGCGGTTGCTGTAATATAGAAGGTTATTTACCAGTTTTTATTTTCCCGGGGTTTTTATTCATGAAATCCTTCCAGCTGTTATATTTTTTTTCTGCTACAGGATTACCTGTCTGGTAGAAATGGCAGAGGGCGGCAGCCAGGCCATCTGTTGCATCAAGCTTGAAATCATCGAGGCTGAATTTAAGAATATTCATCAGCATTGCAGCCACCTGTTCTTTAGAGGCAGCTCCCTGTCCGGTAATGGCCATTTTAATTTTCCTGGGCGCATATTCAAATACAGGGAGCGACCTTGAGAGAGCTGCCGCTATGGCAGCTCCCTGGGCCCTTCCCAGTTTAAGCATCGATTGTACATTCTTGCCATAGAACGGAGCCTCAACAGCCAGTTCATCCGGATGATATTCATCTATTATGCCGCTTGTCCTGTCGAAGATATGCTTTAACTTCAGAAAATGATCCTGGTATTTTGCAAGATCTATTGCCCCTATGGCAATGAGTTCAGGCATATTCCCCACAACTTTTATAACACCATAACCGGTTACGTTTGTTCCGGGGTCGATACCCAGTATTATTCTTTCTGAGGCTTTTGTTTTCAATAGTTCTGATAATTATTTTTCTTTTACAAAAGTATTATTCATCCATTTGGGTTTCTCAGAAAACTGGGGATAACGTTTGAAAGGACGATAGCTTTTTGTTGATATTGATCCGTTTTCAAGATAATCGATTGCATCTTTCAGGCAAAACTCCCTCCTGTCGCTGAAATCGTGCGTAATATCATCAGTTTCTTCTTTGTAGGGTAGTATGCCTGCAAAATAATCACCTTCATTATTTGAGTTGACAATTTTAAATGTAACGGGCCACATCCAGTATTTTTTACCAACCGACCATCCGTTCATACCTGTTGGCTTGCCCTGGGTGGTATCACCTATTGTCACTACATCCACATAGGGCTTGAGACCGTTTATTACAGCCTCACTGGCAGAAGCAGTTTCCCTTGTGGTTATAACAACCACTCTCGATAATCCGAGTGAATTGGCAAGAGAGACAAACTTGTAAGTAGTGTTGGCATCCTGTTTCTTATCATTATAATCAAGCTTAGCAAAGACACTGCCCTGGTATGTGCTCCCCGCTATATAGCTTGCCAGCCCCTGGGCAATATAAAGGTATCCTCCTGTATTATATCTCAGGTCGAGAATAAGATCAGTAACGCCATTGCTTTTAAGATAGCTGAAAGCCGATGCGAGCTCATTGGCAGAGGGTTCAATAAAGGATTCAAAAACAAGATGCCCTGCCACTCCTGATGTCAGGTGCAAAGTGTCGCATAGTAACACAGTATGTACGACAAATGAAGATTTGGTGGCAGATATTGTTGTATCTGTCCCGTCGGGCTTAGTGAACTCAAAGATGTTTGTAACGCCTGCCTCGCTAGGTCCGATAAGATTATTATATGCATTATAATCGTTCGACAACAGAATAGGAGCCAGGTCAACGCCATTGAGTTTTTTAATTATCCAGCCTCTCCTGACCCCATATGCATAAAGGGGAGAGTTGTCGTATATCATTGCTATACGGGCATTCCCGGAATCATCGAGCCCTATCCTGAAACCATGTCCAACAAAAGAACCCTGCATCTCTGCATTGAACTGATCATAGTCTGCCACGAAGCTCCACCTGTCAAGTGTTTTGTAGCGCATGGCTTCCAGTAATTTATAAGGATCGGGATAATCGTTCTTGGTAGTTGTGGTTATACTGGCAGCTTCAGGCATATTATACCAGTAATACCATGCTTTCATTATATAGAAAAGACTGTCTCTTGCCATTGAATCAGTTACTGTCACATCGGGAGCTACTTCGCTCTTCTTGCACGACGAAAACAGGATAAGAAATATAACGGGCAGATAAATTAATTTCTTCATTTTGTTAATGATTTTATTTACAGGGAAATGCAGATTTCGTGCCGACAAGTTTTTTAATCAATCTCCGGTCTGCCGTTCCTGCGTTGTTAATATAATTATAACTAATCAATAAAACATATTTAAGTGCCGGCAGGTTTACTGTTTTGTATCAGTATTCCTGAAACAATAAAAATAAGTCCGGCCGGGGTTGTATAGTAAACGGGTTCATGCAAAATAAAGTGTATAAACACCAGGGAAATAAATGGTGCAAGGTAAACAAGATTACTTACCCTGTCGGTTGTTGTAGCTCTCTGAAGGGCTTTCAACCAGAAGAAAAAAGTTATTCCCATCTCAAATATACCCACATATACCGATGATATAATGCCTTTCAGGCCGGAAACGAGGTGCCACTGACCGGTTATTGTCATTGCAGTTACCAGGTAAGCAGAACCGAAAAGAAAGTTAAGCATAAGTTTAACACCTTCATCTCTTTTATCCTTTACATTAAGGATGAAATAGAAAGCCCAGAAGACTGAGCTGCCTGTTGCCAGTATAACGCCACCTGGATTGGGTACTGTTGTATGAAAAGGGTGCCCCTGTGATGATATGAAATAAACACCAATGAAGCTTATGAACAATGCGATGAAGCTTTTTCCCGCTATTTTCTGCTTTAATATTGGGACAGAGAGGAAGACGAGTATAATCGGCCAGATCATGTTAAGCGGCTGAGCAACCTGGGCAGGCAGCAGCTGGTATGCCCTTAGCAGGATGATGTAATACAGGAAGGGATTAATGAATCCCAGGATGGCTGAACTCAGCAGCTCTTTACCGGTAGAAGCAAGTATTATATGTTTTTTCCCCCCTGCAATAACGATAACCGTGAGTACAACGGCTGAGGTCAGGGAAGCTATTGTCAGCATCGGCAATATAGCCATTTCCCCCAGGCTTATCTTGAACGCTGTTGGTACTGTTGACCAGAAAAAGACAGCCAGTCCGGCATATATATATGAGCTGCGGGCTTTGTCCATAATGGTTAAGGACTTTTTATTTTTGATACAGCCTCGTATATACCATTAATTTACCATATCGAAGCCGGTATAAGGAACCAGCACTTCCGGAACCTTTATGCCCTGTTCTGTCTGGTTATTTTCAAGTATTGCGGCCAGTATCCTGGGCAGGGCAAGAGCACTGCCGTTAAGAGTATGAACGAGTTTTGTCTGTTTTTCGCCTTTTTCCCTGAACCTGCATTTTAACCTGTTGGCCTGGAAAGATTCAAAATTGGACGTCGAACTTACTTCAAGCCATCTTTTCTGCGCGGCGGACCAAACCTCGAAATCGTAGGTTAGGGCTGATGTGAATGAGATATCACCTCCGCATAGCCTCATTATCCTGTAAGGAAGACCCAGTTTTGACACAAGCCCTTCAACATGTTTGACCATATCCTCGAGTGACTCATAGGAATGCTCAGGATGAGCTATCTGGACGATCTCCACCTTATCGAACTGGTGCAGCCTGTTAAGACCTCTTACATGAGCACCCCAGGAACCGGCCTCCCTTCTGAAGCATGGTGTATATGCCATGTTTTTTACAGGCAGGTCCGCGGCATTAAGGATAACATCCCTGTAGATATTTGTAACAGGAACCTCAGCTGTGGGTATCAGGTAATAATTATCGAGACCGACATGGTACATCTGTCCTTCTTTATCAGGTAGCTGACCTGTACCGAATCCTGAATCCTCATTAACCATAATAGGAGGCATTACTTCTCTGTACCCTGCTTTTTCACCCTCGTCAAGGAAGAAGTTAATAAGCGCACGCTGCAATTTTGCTCCTTTGCCCTTATATACAGGAAAACCTGCTCCTGTTAACTTTATACCCAGGTCAAAATCGATGATGTCATATTTCTTTATCAGATCCCAGTGGGGCAGTGCAGGATCAGGGATGACAGGTATTATTCCACCTTCTCTAACCTTTACGTTATCGTCGGCACTATTACCGGGTGCAACTAACTCGTTAGGGAGATTGGGCAGCCTGACAATTTCTTCCCTGAGTTCATTTTCAATAGGGCCTAGCTTGTCAGCCAGAGATTTGATCTCCTCTTTGAGAGAAAATGTTTTTTCTTTTGCAGCTTCAGCTTCAGCTTTCTTCCCGGTCTTTATAAGAGTCCCTATCTCTTTTGATATACGGTTCATCTCTGCCTGCATGTTATCACTGCGTGATTGTATATCACGGCGTTCGGCATCAAGCTCTATTATCCTGGCTGTAATCTGGGATGCATCAAAATTCTTGATTTTCAGACGTTCGATAACAAAGTCTCTCTTTTCGCGTATAAGGTTTATAGTCAGCATATTACAGGTTGATTTAATAAAAAAGCAGGCCCGTTAAAGCCTGCTGTAAAAGTATTAAAAACTCCCGACAAACTTTCCCGGTAAGAGAAAGAATTTCGGTGTTGGTATCTTTTGGGATAACAGATTACTCTGTAACCGGTTTTACCGATACGTATGTCTTGTTATCTTTTCTTTTTGTGAACTCAACTTCACCATCAGTGAGTGCAAAAAGAGTATGGTCTTTACCAAGGCCTACATTAGTACCCGGATTATGTTTTGTACCTCTCTGGCGCACTATAATGTTGCCTGCCTTAGCGGTCTGGCCGCCAAAGAGCTTCACACCCAGTCTTTTACTGTGGCTCTCGCGACCGTTACGTGAACTACCTGCTCCTTTCTTATGTGCCATAATTATATATTTTTAAGTGCTTTAACTTACTATTCCTCTTTATCTTTTGGCTTATCTGAAGCCGTTTTTTTAGCAGTGGTCTTCTTTGCAGCAGGTTTTTTCTCTGCCGGTTTCTTTTCATCGGTCTTCCTGGCAGCCGGTTTCCTGGTGCTTGCTGCTTTCTTTTCAGTTACCTCAGCACCTGTGTCAGCTGTCTTTTTAGCTGCAGTTTTTTCTTCCTTTACAGTTTCAGCTGCTACTGCGGCTTCAACAGGTTTTGTCTCCTCTTTTTTAGCTGCTGTCTTTTTTGTTCCGCCTTTTGCCGAGACATTAATTATCTCCACATGTGTCAGGTTCTGGCGGTGACCATTTTTAATACGGTAGCCTTTCTTCCTTTTCTTTTTAAAGACGATAACCTTATCGCCTCTCATGTGCTCGAGTATTTTTCCTTCAACAACGGCATCCTTAATAGTCGGTTCACCTATGGTAACCTTGCCGTTATCTTCAATAAGGAGAACATTATCAAATTCAACGCCTGAACCTTCTTCAGCCTCAAGGCGATGAACGAAAATCTTATTGCCTGCTTCTACTTTAAACTGCTGGCCTGCAATTTCTACGATTGCGTACATCTTGATTTATTTTTACGTTACTCCGTGAGGCGTGTATGAACTTACGTCTTACAACTTTACGGTGCCCCCTGCGGATTTATTTTAATTTCGGACTGCAAAGATAATCAAATATGATAATTTTCAAACCGGTATAATCAAATTTTTAATGTTTTAATTTATAACTCATAACAAGGGTTCCGGGCATTGAAATTGTCCTGAAACTGATTGGTATGATCGGGAATAATCATGTATTTATCTTTACATCATGTTGAAAAAAAGAACAAACATACCCGGAGTCATACTGCTAATATCTTTATATTTGTCAGAAACATTAATGATACAGGTTATTTATCCGGGGTATTGAGTATTAATATGAAGAGAATAAAGCTTAAGGTAATGGGAATATCCTACAGTCAGACCCAGTCTGGTGCATATGCATTGATACTGGTCGAAGAAGATGGAGAGAGACGGATACCTATTATCATAGGTGGTTTTGAAGCCCAGGCTATTGTTATAAAACTGGAAAATCTTGAACCTCCCCGGCCACTGACTCACGATCTTTTTAAAAGATTTGCCGATGAGTTCACTATTTCAGTGACCGAAGTTATGATTTATAAGCTCGAAGAAGGAGTTTTCTATTCAAGGCTGGTATGCAATAACGGTGATAAGGAATATTCTATAGACAGTCGTACTTCCGATGCTGTGGCACTGGCACTGAGGTTCGGGTGTCCGATATTTATAAGTGAGGATATACTTGATAAGGCAGGGATCACTCTTAATCCGGCAGATACCGAAACGAATGAGCCTGATGAGGCAGAGAGCATGCTTGACCCCGATAATGGCAAATACGATTCATATACGGATGATGAGCTGTACAAGATGATAGATGAGGCGGTAAGGACTGAAGACTATGAACGGGCCGCCAATGTCAGGGATGAGCTTGAAAGAAGAAAGAAAAAGAAAAAAGACTGAGAGCTTTCTTAACTCCTGAAAACCTAAACCTTTAATATAATGAAAAGATCATTGTTACTTTTTTTCTTTTGTGTAATCGCTGTGGCATCTTTTGCTGCAAAAGATTATAAAATTAATTCTCCTGATAATAAGATAACCCTGACTGTAAATGTCGGATCTGGCATTAGCTGGACAGCAGTCTACAATGGCAAAGAAGTAGCAGGTGCCTCGAGGATTGCGATGATCCTTGAAGATGGAAGGATACTCGGAGAAAATGAAAAAGTCAGGAAAGCAAGGACAAGCACGCTCAATGAGATTATTAACCCGGTTGTTCCCAATAAAAGATCAGAGGTTAAGAACAACTGTAATATACTAGAGTTATCGTTCAGGTCGGGTTTCACCTTGCAGTTCAGGGCTTATAATGATGGTGTGGCATACAGGTTTGTGACTGAATATAAGGGTGATATAACAGTTAAGAATGAAATATCGGATTATTTCTTCCCAGAAGGATCATACTCCTATTTCCCGGAGGAAACAAGTATGATGTCGCATAATGAAAGGATATTTATTTATTCTTCACTCGACACAATAGATAACAGGCATCTGGCCAGTCTGCCTACACTCTTCAGAGCTAACGGTGCTGATGTATTGATAACCGAATCAGACATCGAAGATTACCCGGGCATGTGGCTGCGGGGAGAAGGTTCAGGCAAATTATCGGGTACCTGGGCCAGGTATCCTGCAAAGGAAAAATTGCAGGGCGACCGTAACCTGTTTGTTACCGATACCGAAGATTATATCGCAAAGACCTCAGGGTCAAGAACATTTCCATGGAGGGTGTTTGCAATAGCCCCTACGGATATCAAACTTGTTGAAAATGACATAGTTTTCCGGCTGGCAGCTCCCGGCAGGATTGAAGACACAAAATGGATTGAGCCGGGCCAGGTAGCATGGGACTGGTGGAATGCAAATAATGTATACGGCGTTGATTTCAGGGCAGGCATTAATAATGAAACATATAAATATTATATCGATTTTGCATCAGCAAACGGGATAAAATACATAATACTTGATGAGGGATGGTATAAACTCGGTGATGTACTCTCACAGGTTCCCGGAATTGATGTTCCGGAGCTTTGCAGGTATGCTGAAAGCAAGCATGTGGGAGTTATTCTCTGGGTTGTATGGAAATCGTTCTGGGACAAGATGGATGCAGCAGTGGCACAGTATGAAAAGTGGGGTGTAAAGGGAGTAAAGGTTGATTTCATGCAGAGGGATGATCAGAAGGTTGTGAATTTTTATTATGAAGCTGCAAGGAAAACCGCAGAGCATCATCTCCTTATCGATTTCCATGGTGCGTATAAACCGGACGGGCTGAACAGGACATGGCCCAACGCACTTACCCGTGAAGGTGTTAAGGGTATGGAAAACGACAAGTGGAGCACTGATATTAATCCGGATCATGATGCCACCTTACCGTATACCAGGATGGTAGCCGGAGCAATGGATTATACTCCGGGAGCCATGGTTAACATGGACAGTGTCAACTTCAGGCCTCTTTATACACGGCCTGAGAGTCAGGGTACAAGGGCCCACCAGGTAGCCCTGTATGTTATCTATGAAAGTCCGCTGCAAATGCTGGCTGACAGTCCTTCAAATTATATGAAGGAACAGGAAACAACAGATTATATAGTTAAGATACCGGTAGTCTGGGATGATATTGTCGGTCTCGACGGTAAGGTCGGGGATTATGTACTGCTGGCGCGCCGTTCAGGCAGCGACTGGTTTGTAGGGGCAATAACCGATTGGAAAAGCCGCGACCTGAAGCTTGATCTCTCATTTCTGCCTGCAGGTAAATACAAACTCGATATTTTTGCCGATGGTATAAATGCCGACAGGTATGCCAGCGATTATAAGCACTATGAAAAAACAGCTGTCTCAGGCGATGTAATGACTATACATCTTGCTCCCGGCGGAGGATGGGTGGCAAGAATCACACCTGTGCAATAAGTAATAAATTGATCTCCTGATGAAACAATATCTTGACCTTCTCGATCATGTCCTTAAGACCGGTGTTGAAAAATCAGACAGAACAGGGACAGGTACTATAAGTGTTTTTGGTTACCAGATGCGCTTCAATCTTCAGGAGGGCTTTCCCCTGCTGACAACAAAGAAACTGCATCTTAAATCGATTTTGCACGAGCTCTTATGGTTTATCTCAGGCAGCACTAACATAGGTTACCTGAAAGATAACGGGGTAAGGATCTGGAATGAGTGGGCAGACAGTGAAGGTAATCTGGGACCTGTTTACGGGTATCAGTGGAGATCCTGGCCGGCATCAGACGGCCGTAAGATAGACCAGCTTGAAAATGTTATTGAATCCATAAAAAAATCACCGGACTCGAGGCGGCACATTGTCAGTGCCTGGAATGTCGGGGAAATTGATAAAATGGCACTCCCTCCCTGTCATATCCTTTTTCAGTTTTATGTAGCCAACGGCAAATTGTCGTGCCAGCTGTATCAGAGAAGTGCGGACATTTTTCTTGGTGTCCCTTTTAATATAGCATCATATTCACTTCTTACACATATGGTTGCAGCCATTACAGGTCTTGAGCCGGGGGAGTTTATTCATACGCTTGGTGATGCACATATATACCTTAATCATATAGAACAGGTTAAGATGCAACTTACAAGGGAACCCTATAAATTGCCTGTTATGATTATTAATCCTGATATAAGGAATATTTCGGACTTCAGCTATGAGGATTTTACACTGAAGGATTATGTTTCACATCCCCATATTAAAGGGGATATTTCTGTATAACTCAAAATTTATGATATCAATTATTGTTGCTGTTTCGGAAGACTGGGGTATCGGTAAGGAAAATGACCTGTTATGGAATATCTCGGAAGACCTGAAAAGATTCAAGAGTCTTACTATGGGGAATACTGTGATAATGGGGAAAAAAACATGGGAGTCTTTACCGCGTAAACCTCTGCCTGGACGAAAAAATATTGTCCTGACTGACAGTCCCGCAGAATGCATTAACCTTGCCGTAACTGCCTATTCAATTGAAGATGCTCTCGATAAGTGCGATAAGGAGGAAGAGATATTTGTCATTGGAGGGGGAAGTGTATACAGGCAATTCATGCCTCTGGCAGACAGGCTTTATATTACACATGTCCACAGCACTGCTCCTGCAGATGTGTTCTTTCCGGAGATAGATCCCGAAATTTGGAAAACCGTAAGCAGTGAGGAATTCGGAATAAGCAAAACTAACAGCATACCCTACAGTTATGTAATTTATGAACGTATAAGCAGGAACGGGGATGTATAAATTTTAAAGATCTCAGGAAAAAAATTCGTCTCAGGTTAAACCTTTCCGAAATCTTTCAATCTAAAAAATTGTAGATCGGAAACATAAACCAAAAAAATAGAAATTATGAAGACGAAGTTTTTTATTATCATGGCTGCTTTTGCATTCTTTTCGCTTTATTCCTGTACCAAGGAGGATACAATATCCCAGACAAGTGTCGATTTTGCAGATGATGATGCAGTTAGCAGTGCAGTATTTGATGATGTTTTCAATACTGTGGACAATGCTGATATTATTCTTGACAATTATTCCCTTGCACGGTCGCTTAACACCGTTGTAACGGATACCTGTCCGGAGATAATAATCACACCTCTGACCCCGGGTGTATGGCCAAAAACAATAACAATCGATTTCGGTACCGGCTGTACAGGTCTGTATGATAATACACGATCGGGTAAGATAATAATAGAGATTACTGGTCCGAGGAGGGAAGAAGGATCGGTGAAAACAGTTACGTTTGATAACTACTATTTTAATGGAATCAGGGTAGAAGGCACACACCGGGTTGAGAACATGGGTTATAATACAAACCTTAACCTGGTCTTTTCAGTCAGCCTGATGAATGGTAAGCTCACTCTTCCTGACGGTAAGACAATGGAGCATTCCTTCCAGCATCAGAGAGAATGGATGGCTGGCATGCAGACAGGTAACATATGGGATGATGAGTTTCTTGTTACCGGGTCCGGATCGGGGAAAACAGTGAACGGGGTAGCTTATACAAACACTATTATGACAGCTCTGAAGTGGGAGCGGGCCTGCCGCTTTGCTGTCAGCGGAAGCGTAAGTGTTAACGTTGAAGGTTCTGACCCTGTTGTAATAGATTATGGCAACGGCGATTGCGATGCTGTTGCGACCGCTGCCTGCAACGGGGAGGTGAAGCAGTTTCAGCTTAGGTTCCAACACAGGTTTATGGTGAAGAACTGACAAGTAAGATTTTTTGACAACCATATATAAAATGAAAGTCCGCCTTGCTCCTAAAGTACAGGCGGACTTTTTTTATCTTTTAGTCTTAAATTACTGAAAGAATTTTTTTTCAGGATGCTCTCAGAACCTTGAGATTGATGTGTTCTAGTCTGTGGCTGGCATAATCGATTGTGATCTCAAGCTCGTTTGACTCGTGTGAGGGCATTTCATACATGGCATCAAGCATGATGGCTTCGCAAATTGATCTCAGGCCCCTTGCTCCAAGCTTGAATTCGATTGCCTTGTCAACAATATAATCAAGTACTCCTTCACCAAAGGTAAGGTCAATATTGTCCATTTTGAACAGTTTTATATACTGCTTAACAAGGGCATTCTTTGGTTCAGTCAGTATAGCCCTGAGGGCATCCCTGTCGAGGGGATCGAGATGGGTAAGCACGGGCAGCCTTCCGATAATCTCAGGTATAAGTCCGTATGATCTCAGATCCTGCGGAGATATATACTGCAGAAGGTTATCCTTGTCGACCTTATCTCTTATTTTTGAAGCACCGAAGCCTACGATCTGGGTATTAAGTCGCTGGGCTATCTTTTTTTCTATACCTTCAAAAGCCCCTCCGCATACAAACAGGATATTCTTGGTGTCTACAGGAATCATTTTCTGTTCCGGGTGTTTTCTTCCTCCCTGAGGTGGGACATTAACAACAGATCCTTCAAGCAGTTTAAGTAGTCCCTGCTGGACACCCTCTCCAGATACATCTCGGGTTATGGAAGGGTTATCGCTTTTCCTTGCTATCTTATCAATCTCATCAATAAAGACAATGCCCTTTTCGGCTGCTTTAACATCATAGTCTGCATTCTGTAGGAGCCGTGTAAGCAGGCTCTCAATATCTTCACCAACATAGCCTGCTTCCGTCAGTACAGTAGCATCCACTATAGTGAATGGTACATGCAGCATCCTGGCTACCGTCCGCGCCAGAAGTGTTTTGCCGGTTCCTGTTTCACCCACAAGAATGATATTGGATTTTTCAATCTCAATATCCTCAGGATTGGGCTTTTGCATCAACCTTTTATAATGATTATAGACAGCTACGGAAATGATTTTCTTTGCCTGGTCCTGACCGATTACGTACTGGTCGAGGAAGTTTTTTATTTCGACAGGTTTAAGAAGATTAATTGTAGTAAAATCAATATTCTTCTTGCTTCCCAGCTCTTCGTTCATAATGCTGTAAGCCTGTTCTATGCAATGATCGCATATATGGCCTTCCAGACCTGCAATGAGCATATTAGTCTCTTTCTTTGTCCTGCCGCAAAAAGAACATTTATCCATTTTCCCTCAAGATATTATTTAGCTGTTCTCTGAAGTATCTCATCAATCATTCCATAATCCTTAGCTTCCTGGGATGTCATCCAGTAGTCGCGGTCAGAGTCTTTTTCCACTTTCTCAAATGGGTTACCTGAATGAAGAGCAATTATTTCATACAGTTCCTTTTTGAGTTTCATGATTTCCCTTACTGTTATCTCTATATCTGAGGCCTGGCCTTCTGCACCGCCCATAGGCTGATGGATCATGATCCTTGAATGTTTAAGGGCAGATCTTTTACCCTTGGTGCCGGCTGTCAGCAGTACGGCTCCCATAGATGCTGCCATACCTGTACATATAGTCGCAACATCGGCCGATATGTATTGCATTGTATCATAAATCCCCAATCCTGCACTTACCGAACCTCCGGGAGTGTTGAAATAGATTTGTATATCCTTACCGGGGTCGGATGAATCGAGGTAGAGAAGCTGTGCCTGTATAATATTGGCAACATAATCGTCGATGGGGAGGCCGAGGAATATTATCCTGTCCATCATAAGACGTGAGAACACATCCATTGAAGCGACATTTAGTTGTCTTTCCTCAATAATTGTAGGAGAGATATAACTTCCGTATATTGATGTATATCTGTGCAGGTTAAGGCTGCTGATATTACGTTTGCTTTTTGCGTATTTCCCAAAATCGTCCAGGATATCCATTTTATATCAGTTTAAAAATTATCAGACAAAGATAATAAAATAATACAAAAAGCCGGGTGATGGGAATTTCTATTCAAACAGCTTATTGAACTCTTCAACAGACACTTGCTTGGGTTCCTGTTTCACCATATCCTTAATAAGGAGAATGACTTTATCATCAAGTATTTTATCGGCTATTCTTTTGGCATCTTCTTCCCTTTTAAGAGTCTCCCGGGCATAGTTTGTTATCTGATCGTCGGTAGCATAGAACAGGCCATATTGCTGGAACTGGTAGCGGGTTATGTTTTTAGCTTCTTCAACAAGCTCATCCTCGGTTATTTTAACCTCGTTATCCCTGGCAACCTTGTTACGGATAAGCTGCCATTTAAGGTCTTTCCTGAAGCTGTCGAATTCCTGGTCAATCTGTTCGGCAGTGGTATTTTCATTTACTCTAAGCAGCCATTTTTTGAGGAATTCCTCCGGGAACTGCATTTCTGTCTTTTCTATTGCCAGTGCCTTGAGGTCGATCATAAGCTTATAATCAGTTTCCTTTTTAAGGTTTGTTTTTATCTCTTCCTCCAGCCGGGTCATGAATTCTTCTTCTGATGTCACGGTGCCTTCACCGTATACCTTGTCGAAGAGGTCCTGGTTTA
This sequence comes from Bacteroidales bacterium, assembly GCA_046706305.1. Lineage (GTDB taxonomy): Bacteria > Bacteroidota > Bacteroidia > Bacteroidales > VadinHA17 > LD21. Next base: position 25,128 of record JBJKPQ010000043.1, on the reverse strand, counting down.
CTTCGGCCGGGTAAAAGCGACTGATCTCATTTATTGTAAACCTGAAAATGCCACCAATATTTTCAGCCTCTTCCTTTTTAATTCGAAGTATCCCTGCCACTTCGGAGTCGTTGGGGAAAGCCTTTTTAATATCAAAGTCTATTGATTCTCCTGGCTTTTTACCAATAAATTGTTTTTTTATCTTTTCATCTTTGACAATATCCACGCCCAGGGAAGTATCATCCGCTGTCAGTCCTTCGGGGTTAATATTCCCTTCAGGGTCAAGGGCTGCGATATTACCTTTTATTACATCTTTTTCTTCAGTTGTATCGGCACTCCTGAGTTCCCCGAACCTACGTGTATAGTTATCGAGATAATCATTTCTCACCTTGTCATCAACAGTTATCTCATATTCGGTAACTTTGTTCTTTTTTGTAAGGGGAAGTTCAACTGCGGGGGCTATACCTATTTCAAAGGAGAATGTAAATTCTTCCTGGGTATCAAAGTCAATATTTTCCTGCTCTCCGTCTTTTGGCATAGGATCGCCGAGTATTTCTATTTTTTCATCGGTTATGTATTTCTGGATATTATCCGTAACGACCTTGTTTATCTCGTCAATCTGAACTGCTCTTCCATAAATTTTCCTTACCAGGCCAATAGGAACCATACCCGGACGAAATCCTTTAATGGAAGCCTTCTTACGATAATCCTTCAGTACTTTTTCTACGTTATCCTCATAGTCGGGTTTCTCGATCTTTATCTTCAATACTGCATTAAGATCGTCAATGTTTTCTCTGGTGATATTCATTTCAGCAATTGTTAATTGACTAGTTAAAAAAACCGCCAAAACGCGCTAATAGAGATCGTTACGGGCGGTTTGAAATATTTGTGCGGATGAAGGGACTCGAACCCCCACGTCACGAGGACACAAGATCCTAAGTCTTGCTCGGCTACCAATTACGACACATCCGCGTAAAATTTTCCGCAAAAGTATAATAAATTCTTTTTAAAACAAACAACAGCGTTTAACGGCGAAGCTCAAAGTTCTTTCCAAGGTATACTTTTCTTACATGCTCATCGTCTGCCAGTTGTGCAGCGGTGCCGGATTTCAGTATCTGGCCCTCAAACAGGAGGTATGCCCTGTCGGTTATTGAAAGTGTCTCATGAACATTATGATCTGTAATCAGAATACCTATATTTTTCTCCCTTAGCTTGGAAACGATTTCCTGTATATCTTCAACCGCTATAGGGTCCACTCCGGCAAACGGTTCGTCGAGAAGGATAAATTTTGGCTTCAGTGCGAGAGCCCTTGCTATCTCCGTACGTCTCCTTTCTCCTCCCGACAGCTGTATCCCTTTGCTTGACCGTATCCTTTGCAGCCCGAATTCATCGAGGAGGTTCTCCAGCCTTTCAGCTTGCTCCTGTTTCGGGAATTTCGACATTTCAAGCACAGCTTTTATATTATCTTCCACCGACATGTTCCTGAATACGGAGGCTTCCTGGGCAAGGTATCCTATTCCCCTGCGGGCTCTTTTATAAACGGGAAGCCTTGTTATCTCTTCATCGTCAAGAAAAATCTTGCCTTCCCTGGGTTTTATGAGACCCACAATCATGTAAAAGGACGTTGTCTTACCGGCTCCGTTGGGTCCCAGCAATCCTACTATTTCTCCCTGCTCAACTTCTATTGACACATGATTGACAACGGTCCTGCTGCGATATTTCTTTACAAGATTTTCTGTATAAAGTCTCATACCGTTAACTATGAAGTTACAGTTTCAGTTTCATCACCATCATCATTAAAGAAAGCCTCGCGATCCTTCTCTTTTTGTTTCATTACCCTGCCGGAAATAAATATACTTACCTCATATAATAACAGCAGAGGGATGGCCACAAGTGTCTGTGAGAAAACATCCGGAGGAGTTATGATGGCAGCCAGAATAAAGATAACCACTATGGCATGCTTCCTGTACCTGCGCAGCAGGGAGGGTGTAACAATGCCTACCTTGGTCAGGAAATATGCAATGATAGGCAGTTCGAATACAAGTCCCGTTGCAAGGCAGATGGACGATAGAGTACCTATATATGATCTTATGTTGATCTGGTTGGTGACTTCAGAACTAACTGTATATGATGAAAGAAAATGAACAGAGAGAGGCGAAAGCATATAATAACCGAATAGGACCCCGGTGAAGAACAGCAAAGAAGCAGCACTGACCGCACCCCTTGCATGCCTGGCCTCATTGTCCTTAAGAGCAGGTTTAAAAAATTTCCAGAATTCCCATACTATTACAGGAAAGGCAAGAATGATACCGGCAACCATCGATACGGCAATATGAGTTGTCAGCTGACCTGCCATTTTAATGCTGATTAGGTTCAGAGGCTGCCTGTTAATACAGAGGGCATCATTATGAAGCAGCGTTTCTCCCAGTTTGCACAGCATCCTGTTTGTCCAGAAACCCGGGTTCTTGGGCGCCAGTATTACATTATCGAAAATGAAGCTCTTAAAGAGGAAGGCAACAACCATAAAAACAACTATAGCCAGAACGGACCGGATAATATGCCATCTGAGCTCTTCGAGATGCTCAAGGAATGACATTTCCTTTTCTCCGCTCTTCCCTTTTTTGAAAAATTTCAACATTAAAATCCGGTATAAATTGGTTTATAAACAGCCTGTAAAGATGATAAATCTTCTGATGCAAAACAAAATTAATCTTTATCTGTTAAAAAATCAGTTACACTGTATCTACACAATGTCGGGACAGTCGTTAAATATTTCTTAAATTAACATTAATAAATTATAACTTCGGCCTGAATTGTTAAATTAGCTATTGATCTAAATGGGGAACAATATTATTACAGGATACTTTTCACGATTTTTTAAATTGTATTAAATATCATTATGACCATTTATGATCGGGAAATTTATTAACTTTATTAAACTGTAAATCAAAATTATTTTGCAGGTTACTTTGATATTCTTTGGGAAGACTTATGTTGAATGATACTACAATACATGATTATTTAAAAAAGTATTTTGGGTTTGATACTTTCAAAGGTAACCAGGAACAGATCATAAAGAATGTACTGGAGGGCAGGGATACTTTCGTGCTTATGCCTACAGGCGGTGGCAAATCATTATGTTACCAGCTGCCTGCCGTGATGAAGGAAGGGACAGCCATAGTTATTTCACCGCTTATAGCGCTGATGAAAAACCAGGTGGATGCCATGCGTAATTTCAGCACTGATGATGATGTTGCTCATTTTCTTAACTCGTCGCTTACAAAAACAGAGATAGCCCGTGTAAAGAGTGATGTGATATCGGGGAAGGCCAAGTTGCTGTATGTAGCACCTGAATCGCTTACAAAAGAGGATAATATTGAATTTCTTAAAAATATCAGTATCTCGTTTTATGCTATTGATGAAGCTCATTGTATTTCTGAGTGGGGACACGACTTCAGACCGGAATACAGGCGTATCCGTCCCATAATTGACACGATAGGACGTTCTCCCATCATCGCTCTTACTGCAACGGCAACCCCGAAGGTACAGCACGATATTCAGAAGAACCTTGGAATCCTAGAAGCCGATATTTATAAATCATCCTTTAACAGGCCCAACCTTTATTACGAAGTAAGATCGAAACAGGATGTCTCGAAGGAAATAATCAAGTATATAAAGAACAATTCGGGGAAATCCGGAATTATATATTGCCTTAGCCGTAAGAAAGTGGAAGAACTGGCGGAATTACTTAAGGTTAACGGGATAAAGGCACTTCCCTACCATGCGGGTATGGATTCGGCCACGCGTACATCCAACCAGGATAAGTTCCTGATGGAAGAGGTTGATGTAATTGTTGCTACAATAGCTTTCGGAATGGGTATAGACAAACCCGACGTCAGGTTCGTGATACATTATGATATTCCTAAGAGCCTGGAAGGTTACTACCAGGAGACAGGCAGAGCCGGTCGTGACGGTGGAGAAGGAAACTGTATAGCTTATTACAGTTACAGCGATATCCAGAAACTGGAGAAGTTTATGCAGGGAAAGCCCATTGCGGAACAGGAAATAGGGAAACAACTTCTTCTTGAGACTGTCTCCTATGCGGAATCATCGGTATGCCGAAGGAAGCTGCTTCTTCATTACTTCGGGGAGGAATATCCAAAAGAGAACTGCGAAGCCTGTGATAACTGCCTGCATCCCAAATCGCAGTTTGAAGGCAATGAAGCCGTTGTCAGCGTGCTTGAAACAATCCTTGCAGTGAAGGAGAAATTTAAGGCGGACCATATCTCAAATATATTATCGGGCAAGGTTACCTCGGCCATCAAGTCGTACAAACACCATAAGCTGGAGTATTTCGGCATAGGAGAGGATAAGGATCCGAAGTTCTGGAACATGGTGATCAGGCAGGCTCTGATAGCTAAACTGCTTTCGAAGGATATAGAGAACTATGGATTGCTTAAAGTGACACAGAAAGGTCTTGAATTCCTTGATGCACCAACATCATTCATGCTGGCCGAAGATCACGATTATGCAGATACTTCGGAAGAAGAAAATGCTTTCGGGGCCAGAACAGCTGCTGTTGATGAAGAGCTTTTCAGTATACTGAAAGATCTGCGGAAGAAAATTTCCAAGATCAAGGATGTGCCGCCTTTTGTTATTTTCCAGGATCCTTCTCTTGAGGACATGGCAATACAATACCCCATAAGCATAGATGAGCTGCAGAATATATCAGGAGTAGGAGCAGGTAAAGCACAGCGTTACGGGAAGGAGTTTGTTGAGATAATCAAGAAATATGTAGAGGAGAAGGAGATAATCCGTCCGCTCGACATGGTTGTTAAATCTGTGGTGAACAAATCAGGCATCAAGGTATATATAATCCAAAGCATCGACATGCAGAGATCGCTTGAGGATATAGCAGAGGCAAAAGGACTCGAGATGGGAGAGCTGCTGACTGAGATTGAAGCAATTGTCAACTCGGGAACCAGGATTAATCTCGATTATTATATTAACAACACTATCGACGAGGAACGTCAACAGGATATCTATGCCTACTTCAGGGAAGAAGCAGAGTCAGATTCCCTGGAAGAAGCAATTAATGAACTTGGAAATGAGTTCGAGGAGGAGGAGATAAGGCTTATGCGTATCAAATTCCTCTCTGAGATGGGTAACTAGAATCAGGTGTTTCTTCCTTTCCTCACTGACATTATTGCAACAATTGCAACATAAAACGGATAAACCAGTTCGGCCGGAATAAACCATTTCATAAGTTCAGGCGATCGATACTTATCAGTTGTTTCTTTCAGGATAAGATAATCCGGAACAGATTTCAGCAGGTAAAGGAAAAATGCAACCGGAATAAAACGGCTGTTGAAAAAGGAAGCTGCAAGTGTAAAAAGTATAAGCGCGACAGGAATGAATACCACTAACCCCAATATAACAGTGTGGATATCAGTATAAACACGGCTCTTGGCCAGCCACCGCCTTCTCTGCCTTAATAGATCCTTTAACAAACTTGCCTGGGCTGTTTCTACAACGGCCTCATCCGATCCCAGCCATTCTATTACAGCTCTTTTTCCCTTTTTTATACTGTGCAGCAGGAATATATCATCTCCTGACTGAATTTCGGGATGCAGGTTGCCTGCATTATCATAATAGGTACTCCTGGGGAAGGCCAGGTTAGCCCCGTTGCACATTGTTGCCTGTCCAGCTGTTGCAGTTCCGTAGGTAACCCCCTGCAATGCCATAAACTCAAGCTCCTGGAACCTGCCCAGGAACCCTGCCCGTGAACTGAGCTTCACAGGCCCTATTATAAGATCCTGTCTTCCCCTATTGTAAAAGCAGGCAATTGTGCTTATCCACTTTTTCCCCATGCGACAATCAGCATCCGTTGTAATGATAAGTCCGGATGTCGCAACATCAATCCCGCATCTCAGGGCATCTTTTTTACCTGCACCCGTGTTTTTGACGACAATGAGATTTCTTATCCGTTTCTCTGATAATACAGAGCTTAAGGTGCCATCTGTTGAATTGTCATCAACAACTATAACTTCGAAAAAATCCGGAGGGTAATCCTGGAAGGAAAGATCCCCGAGGATATATGGCAGGTTCTTTCCTTCATTGCGACATGGAATTATGACCGATATTTTAAAAAAAGGAGTGGGGAACGACTTAAAAGATGATGCCCTTTTCATGCTCCCGTAAATCTTGAGAAGCACGATAAGATAAGGTATAATAAATATAGCAATAAGCCATTGCATCGTTAATCCCTAAGCCATTCATACATTGTATAATGTTCGCAGTGCATGCCCATAGCTTCGTATGTTGCCATGGCTCTTTTATTATTCGATTCAACATATAGCCTGAGTCCGGCAATCCCCTGTTTCTCACCTTCCTCCTTTACATATGTATACATCTTTCTGAATATTCCTTTTCTCCTTGAGGCGGGCAGTACATAAACCGACTGGAACCACCATACATCACTGTTACGCCAGTCGCTCCATTCATATGTTATCAGTAATGAAGCAACAACAATTCCATCTTCTTCAGCAACATAGTACTGTCCTTTGCCATGATTCTCAAAGACTGCAGCTACACCATTGTTCACAATGGCGATGTCTAGTTCAAGCTGTTCCGTTTCCCATGCCATTTTTTGCTGGAATTCAATTAGTTTATCAGAATCTTCCACTCGGGCTTTTCGGATAGTAATCATACGGTTACTTTGTTTTTAAGTTATAATATATAAATGGAATAGGACTGTTCCTTTTTCATATGGTAGTCGGCAGTTCGATCCTGTAAAGGGGTATAACTGTTTTATTTACTTGTATTCATCCCAGCTTTTAACCTGCAGGTCCTCTGTTTTCAGTTTACAGAAAGCAAGGATGAAGGCGCTTGCCAGGCGGGCGTTGGTAATAAGAGGAACATTGAAATCGACAGCGCTCCTTCTTATTGAGTAATCATTGCTTAGTTCTGTTGCGCTGAGGTCTTTCGGGATATTAACCACAAGATCTACTTCCCTTGAACGTATAAGATCAATGGTATTAGGCGATTTATCTTCATCGGGCCAGTAGGCAACATGTGCTTCGATACCAGCATTTTCAAGGAACTGCTGGGTCCCCCTGGTTGCATAAAGTTTATGACCTTTTTCCCTCAGTGCCCTGGCGCTGTTCAGCAGTTCAACTTTCGATCTTGCAGGTCCCGTGGACAGCAGAATGCTTTTTACAGGAACACGGTAGCCGACAGAAAACATTGCTTTAAGGATAGCTTCATAGAATCCTTCTCCTATGCAGCCCACCTCACCTGTGGAAGACATATCCACCCCGAGCACAGGATCGGCCTTGGCAAGTCTGGAGAAACTGAACTGCGGTGCTTTGACACCTACATAATCGAGCTCAAATATTGTCTTGACAGGTTTTTCTACCCTGACACCAAGCATTACCCTGGTGGCCAGCTCTATAAGATTGGATTTCAGTACTTTTGAAACAAAAGGCATACTGCGGCTTGCACGCAGGTTACATTCAATAACTTTTATATCATTATCCTTGGCAAGAAACTGGATATTGAAAGGGCCCGAAATATTAAGTTCTTTGGCAATCTGCCTCGAGATGCGTTTTATCCTTCGTGATGTTTCAAAATATATTTTCTGCGCCGGAAATACCATTGTGGCGTCTCCTGAATGTACTCCGGCAAACTCGACATGTTCGCTGATGGCATATGCTATCATCTCGCCCTTATTAGCCACGGCGTCAATCTCTATCTCCTTGGCATTTTCTATGAACTCCGAAACAACAACCGGGTATTGTTTTGATACCTGGGCAGCCAGTTCGAGGTAATGTGTCAATTCATTTTTATTGGAGACCACATTCATCGCGGCTCCGGAAAGAACATAGGAAGGCCTGATAAGAACAGGAAACCCTATCCTTTCCACAAAATCATGTATGTCGTCTATTGATGACAACTCCTTCCATCGAGGCTGATCGACGGAAAGTATATCGAGCATCTCGGAAAATTTATGCCTGTTCTCTGCCCTGTCTATTGATATCGGAGATGTACCCAGAACCGGCACATTCTCGTTGTAGAGCCGCATGGCCAGGTTGTTTGGTATCTGTCCGCCCACCGACACAATGACTCCTCCCGGGTTCTCAAGTTCAATAATATCGTATACCCTTTCAAAAGTCAGTTCGTCAAAATAGAGCCTGTCGCAGATATCATAGTCTGTACTGACTGTTTCGGGATTATAATTTATCATTATGGATCGCAGGCCTTCTTTTTTTATAGTGTCGATGGCATTAACAGAGCACCAGTCGAACTCCACGCTGGAACCAATCCGGTATGCACCCGAACCAAGGACTATAACTGATCTCTTGTCAGTCTCACAGTTGATATCATGTTCCGTGCCACTATATGTCAGGTACAGGTAATTAGTTACAGCCGGGTACTCTGCCGCCAGGGTATCTATCTGCTTAATGTAGGGAATTATCCCCAGGGCTTTCCTGTGCTTCCTTACCTTCATAAGGTCTTCGTGGATATTTCCCGGCTCTGATTTGAATATATGCCTTGCAATCTGAAAATCGCTGAACCCGTTTATTTTGGCATGCGATAGTAATGCGGGAGGTATCGATTCCAGTGAGTCATAGCCTGATATTTCATCCTTAATACTGATAATATTCTTTAGTTTAAACAGAAACCATCTGTCAATCTTCGTGAGTTCGTAAATCCTCTCTACCGACATACCTTTTTCCAGGGCTTCAGCAATAGAGAATATCCTCATGTCGGTAGGCTCCGATAATTCCTTCTCAATATCTTCAAAGCTCAGGTTCCTGTTGCCTGTAAATCCATGCATCCCCTGGCCTATCATTCTCAATCCTTTCTGTATCACTTCCTCAAAGGTCCTGCCTATCGACATAACCTCTCCGACACTTTTCATGCTGCTGCCTATCAGGTGCGATACCCCGTCGAACTTATTAAGATCCCATCGGGGTATTTTACATACTATATAGTCCAGGGCAGGCTCAAAACATGCGGTAGTATTTTTTGTTACCGAGTTTTTAAGTTCATGTAAACCATAACCCATTCCCAGCTTGGCGGCAATAAAAGCCAGGGGGTATCCTGTAGCTTTTGACGCCAGTGCACTTGAACGGGAAAGCCGTGCATTCACCTCAATAACCCTGTAGTCTTCCGAATCAGGCGCAAGGGCATACTGAACATTACACTCTCCCACAATACCGATATGACGTATTATCCTTATCGATAATTCGCGAAGTTTATGGTATTCACTGTTGGTAAGAGTCTGCGAAGGGGCAACAACAATACTTTCGCCTGTATGTATCCCCAGCGGATCGAAGTTTTCCATGTTACAGACAGTGATACAATTATCATACCTGTCTCTTACAACTTCATATTCAACCTCTTTCCAACCCTTCAGCGATTCCTCAACAAGGATCTGGTCGGTATATGAAAAAGCTTTTGAGGCCAGTGTCTTCAGCTCATCAGTATCCGATGCAAATCCGCTTCCCTGCCCGCCAAGAGTATAAGCAGCCCTTATTATTACAGGGAAGCCGAGCCTGCCAGCTGCTTTAAGAGCTTCATCCACACTTTGAACTGCAATACTGCTGGGGGTCTTTACATCTATTTCTCGTAACTTGTTTACAAACAATTCCCTGTCCTCAGTATCCATAATAGCCCTCACGGGAGTGCCCAGCACCCGTACGTTGTACTTTTCAAACACCCCTGCTTTGAATAAACCTGTTCCACAGTTTAAAGCCGTTTGGCCACCGAATGATAACAGTATACCGTCAGGCTTTTCCTTTGCAATTACCTGTTCAACAAAGAAAGGAGTGACAGGAAGAAAGTAAATTTTGTCTGCAAGATCTTCCGATGTCTGTACTGTGGCAATGTTTGGGTTTATCAGAACTGTTCTGATGTTCTCTTCTTTAAGGGCTTTGAGGGCTTGTGAACCGGAATAGTCAAACTCCCCGGCTTCTCCAATTTTAAGGGCTCCGGACCCTAATATAACAACCTTTCTTATCGGATCTTTCATGGTACTGATTTGAGGTCCAAAATTAACACAATTTTTTTATTAGGATTTGTTTTTATTAAAAAATGAATATATTTGCAAAATAAATGAATAAATATGCAAAAAACAAACAGGCTTCTTGTAATTGAGGAGATAATTGCCGAAGAGCATATAACGACACAGGAAGAGTTGTTAAAGATGTTGCATCATAAGGGCATCAGTTGCACCCAGGCAACCCTGTCGAGGAACCTGAGGCAGCTGGGTGTGGGAAGAATACCTGACGGGAGAGGGGGTTATATGTACTCTTTACCTGACAGGCAGCCGGCACCGGCGGGAGCTGCCCTTAAAATGAATCTTGTTCCTGTAATACGCGACATCATTGAGGCAAACGGATTACTTGTAATAAAGACTATACCGGGTAATGCCAGCAACACAGCCTTTTTTATCGACGGTGCCTCAAGGTATGAGATTGCAGGTACAATTGCAGGTGATGATACAATACTGGTTATTCCAAGGGACGGGATTACTCTTCAGCAGGTTCACACCTGCCTGGAGCTGATATTGCCGGGTATACATGAACAGGTAAGACCCCGGACCTGACCGGTTATTTTTCTGATGGGTAATAAATAAACACATAACATTAATTTGATTTAAAGATGAAAGAAAAAGTGGTTCTCGCGTACAGCGGCGGTCTTGATACTTCGGTCATCCTGAAATGGTTGATCGAGAAGGGCTATGATGTAATAGCTTTTGTAGCGGATGTAGGTCAGAATGATGACTTTGAGGAGTGCAGGAAGAAAGCTCTCTTACTTGGAGCAACAAAGGTTGTAATAGCCGATCTGAAGAGGGAGTTTATAGATGAATATGTTTTAAAGGCAATAATGGCTAATGCTATATATGAAGACAGGTACCTGCTGGGGACTGCTCTTGCAAGACCACTTATAGCCAAGAAGCAGATTGAGGTTGCCAGGGCTGAAGGTGCCACGGCAGTAGCTCACGGTGCAACAGGCAAGGGTAACGACCAGGTTAGGTTTGAGCTCTGTTATTTTGCCCTGATGCCGGAGATAAAGGTCATTTCACCCTGGAAGGACAAGGAATTTCTGGCTGCATTCAAGGGCAGGACGGATCTTCTTAAATATGCATCAGATAAAAAAATTCCGGTAAAAGCGAGTATCGACAAACCCTATAGTGAAGATGATAACCTTATGCATATCAGTCATGAAGCCGGGATTCTGGAAGATCCAATGTATACTCTTCACAAGAGCATGCTTGAAAAGATGGTTATGCCACAGGATGCTCCGGATAAGGAAACACGTATTGTCATACATTTCAAAAACGGTATACCCGTTAAGCTTATCAATAAGGATGACGGTACTGTGAAGGAAGATTCATACGATATGTATGTATACCTTAATGAACTGGCAGGAAAGAATGGTATTGGCCTTCTTGATATGGTTGAAAACAGGTTTGTCGGTATTAAGTCGAGAGGCGTGTATGAGACTCCGGCTGCCACAGTTCTTCATATTGCGCATAAGGATATTGAAGGTATTGCAATGGACAGGGAAGTAATGCGTCTTGTTAACATGCTCACACCGAAATTTGCAGAAATAATATATAATGGTTTCTGGTTTAGTCCGGAAATGGATTTCCTGCTGGCAGCTATCGAGAAAAGCCAGGAGCTTATCGATGGAAGTGTACATCTTTGCCTTTATAAGGGAAATGTAATAATTGAAGGTCGTGAATCACCTTCTTCCCTGTACGACAAGAAGCTTTCGAGTATGGATATTGAAGGAGGATTTGATCAGACAGACAGCAAGGGCTTCATAAGGATAAATGCCATAAGGCTGATGGCTCACCGGGCCATTGTGGAAGCCAGCAGGAACGGCGAACGTTAAACTTATAATTGTTGTTTATAAAAAATATCCTGAAAAATACTTAACTTTCAATTCAGGGGCTGCTGAAAGGTCCTCATACTGTAGATCGCGCAAGGTATGGCCTTATTTGTCAGGAATACCCGTATTAAATGATTGGTTAGAAGACAATTTGAAAATTTCCGGCTGACTTGTGAAGACAGGGTAATTCCTGGAAATCAGATGGTATTAATCAGCCGGTTAATATCCGGCAGCCCCGGTTGAAAGACAAATTCTGTAACATCAGGAAATAACTTAATAAGATGAAACTCTGGGAAAAAGGGATAAATCCCGAACCTGCTATAATTGAGTTTACGGCAGGAAAAGACAGGAAGACCGACCTCGCCCTTACTAAATGGGATATAGTAGGATCAATGGCGCATGTTATTATGCTTGCCGATGTGGGGCTCATATCAGACGAGGAGAAAAATAACCTTCTGAAGGCACTGCATTCATTGTTCGTTTGGGATGAGGAAGGGTCGCTTGTTATAGAAAATGACATAGAAGATATTCATTCACAGATTGAAAAGGAAATGTCGTCTATTCTTGGTACAACAGGAAGGAAGATACATACAGGAAGATCGCGCAACGATCAGGTGCTTGTCGATATCAGGCTGTATACCAGGGAAGAGATAGATCTTCTGGCCGGCCTGGTGAGGAAACTTTTTGAAAGACTACAATCACTGAGTGATCAGCATAAAGAAGTCCTGATTCCGGGTTACACGCATATGCAACCGGGTATGGTTTCTTCTTTCGGTATGTGGTTCGGTTCATATGCTGAGGCATTGTCAGATGATGTTGTGCTTCTTTCAGCCGCAAGGTCCCTTAATAATCAGAACCCTCTTGGAACAGCTGCAGGTTATGGTACCACTCTCCCGATAAACAGGAAGCTTACATCTGACCTGCTGGAATTTGACGACCTTATTTATAACTCTGCTTATGCAAGCCTGAGCAGGGGTAAAATAGAAATGGCAGTTGCTTCAGCACTAGCATCTGTTGCCCAGACCCTGGGTCGACTGTCGATGGATATATGCCTTTACATGACATCAGAGTTCCGATTTATCGATTTCCCCGATGAGTATATAACAGGTTCAAGCATAATGCCGCAGAAAAGAAACCCCGATGTTTTTGAATTAATCAGGGGACGATCTTCTTTGATTCAGACTCTTCCCAGCCAGGTTGCAAACCTTGTTTCAGGCCTCCCTTCGGGCTATAATCGCGATCTTCAGCTTCTTAAGCAGATAGTTTTTGATGCTTTTACCGATCTCAGGGAGTGTATTGAAATAATGATACTGATGCTAAATAATATAAGGGTAAGGAAGAATATAACTGATAACCCTCTTTACAATAACATCTTCAGTACGGAAGAGGTGAACAGGCTGGTACGTCAGGGCATTCCTTTCCGTGATGCCTATAAAGCAGTATCTGAAATGGTAAGGACTTCATCATTTTCCAGGACCACGGTAAAGGATTATGTTCATGAGGGAAGTATCGGCAACCTGTGCAATAAAGAGATTGCAGCTGTCTTTGATGAACGGATGAAACCATTCAGGAACACTACTGCTGCCGAACTGGCCGATAAAATGATGCATTATATAACTAAGCTGTGAAGAGGGTTGTTTGTCAATATCTTTATCCTGCTTTATATTTTTCAATATTATCAATAAAGTCGTCGAAAAGATAGTCTGTGTCTGTCGGTCCTCCCGAAGCCTCAGGGTGAAACTGTGTTGAAAAGAAGGGTAGCTTTTTATGCTTCATACCCTCATTTGTCTTGTCATTAATATTAATAAAGAGGGGTTCCCAGTCATCTCCGAGAGTCTTATTGTCTACTGCGAATCCGTGATTTTGGGATGTGATATATGCCTTATCTGTACCTGCGAGAAGGACAGGCTGGTTATGGCTTCTGTGACCGTATTTCAGTTTGTAGGTATCGGCTCCGGAGGCCAGGGCCATAAGCTGGTTCCCCAGGCAGATGCCGAAAACAGGTTTATCACCTGTGAAAGCTTTGGCTATATTGTCTATAGTAGCTGTGCACATTTTGGGATCACCCGGGCCGTTAGATAGAAAAAGGCCGTCAAACTCCTCTTTGTGGAAATCATAATCCCATGGTACTCTTATAATTGTGGTGTCCCTTTTGAGCAGGTTCCTGATTATATTATATTTTACACCGCAGTCTACGAGCACAATCCTGTGTTTCCCGGTACCGTAAATCTTTTTTTCCGTGGTGCTGACTTCAGCTACAAGGTTATCTTTATTGGGATCATAGAAATCTGTTTCACTGCCTTCTGGTTCTATTTTTCCAAGCATGGCACCTTTTACCCTAATTCTTTTTGTAAGGCTGCGTGTATCTATCCCGTAAATTCCCGGAACATTGTTTCTTTTAAGCCATTCATCCAGGCTTTCTGTTGCATTCCAGTGACTGTATTCAAAAGAATAGTCGGATACTATTAATCCGGAAATATGAATGGATGATGATTCATAAAACCTGTAAAGGTCATTTTCTTCGCTTCTGGCAGGAGCACCATAGTTTCCGACAAGGGGGTATGTAAGACAAAGTATCTGCCCCCGGTATGAGGGATCGGTAAGGCTCTCGGGGTATCCCGTCATGGCCGTGTTGAATACCACTTCACCGGCAGTTGCCAGTTCGGATCCGAATGATCGACCATGGTATACGGTACCATCTTCAAGGGTCAGCTTTACATTAACATTGTTTTTCATTCTATTATGTATAACTGGTTATCTGATAAGTGAAACAGCTTTCTCAATCTGTTCCATTGCTTTCATAACAGTCTGTCTTCTTGTTGCAAGATTCATCCTCATAAAACCTTCACCTCCAGGACCGAATACCGAGCCCTCGTTCATGCCCACACCTGCCTTTTTAACAAAAAAATCCTGTAGCTCCTTTCCTTTCATGCCCAGCCTGTTGCAATCGAGCCAGACCATATATGTGGCTTCGGGCTGAACAGGTATAATTTCAGGTATCCTCTTCCTGAAATATTCAACAGCATAACTAATGTTTTTATCGACATATTCAAGCAGGGCATCCAGCCAATCGCTTCCATAAAGGTAAGCCGCAGTAGAGGCTACAGTACCAAATATGTTGCCGCCTCCTATGTGAAGGCTCTCCACGACACTTGTAAAAGATCTCCGGAGACCTGGGTCGGAAATAATGACTGATGATGTTGATAAGCCTGCCAGGTTAAAGGTTTTACTCGGGGCAATAAATGTGACTGTCCTACCTGCAATATCTTCCGAAAGCTTTGCCATGGGAATGTGCCTGTGACCGGGCAGAACAAGATCCGAGTGTATCTCATCAGAAAGGATGTGTATGTTTTTTTCAATGCAGATACCTGCCAGTTCTTTAAGCTCTTCTTCTGTCCAGGCCCTTCCTACCGGATTATGCGGATTGGAGATAATAATCATTTTAGTTTTGCTGCTGATCAGCTTCTTCAGGTTCTCAAGATCCATTTCCCATCGTCCGTTGTTAAACTTCAGCCTGTTGTGGACCAGTTTCCTGTTGTGGGCCTCAACAGCCGAAAAGAAAGGGAAATATACAGGAGGTTGCACAATAATACTGTCGCCGGGTTCGGTAAAGGCAAGAGTGCTGAAATTAAGAGCGGGAACAATGCCAGGACTGAAATTTATCCATTCCTTTTGTATGTGCCACGAATGTCTTTTGCCGAGCCAGCTGATTATTGAAGTGTAATATTCTTCCGGCCTGAATGAATAGCCAAAAATGCCATGGTCCGTACGCTCATGCAGAGCCCTGGTTATAAAACCGGGAGTTTTGAAATCCATGTCGGCAACCCACATGGGTATAATATCCTTTTTGCCGAAAACCTCTTTTCTTAAATCGTACTTTACACTGTTAGTATCCTCTCTTACAACTAATTCATCAAAATTCCAGGTCATGAAAATAAACTATCAATTCAGGGGCATAAAGATACATAAAATTATGTATTATCTGCTGTTACGACCGGGGATGTATGCTAATGATCATTAAAAGATAAAATGATAAGAGAGTTGCTTTTTGTTAATGTGATTTTATTATTTTCAACCGTTTTTACATGTTGGATGTTATACTGGTTAAAAAAACAATAATTTAAAGTGAAAAATTTGAGATTTTGACTACTACAAATATAAGTCACTAAATATTTTCAATATTTTTATTTACTTTTATGGACGGATTTTAAACGGTAATTTAAATAATAAAACTGACTGAAAATGAAAAAGATTATTGCAGGTATTATACTTCCTTTGATGATACTGGGATTTACAGGCCTTACGTCTTGTAAGAACAGGGAAGCTGCCAAACAACAGAAGAAGATTGAAGAACAGCAGGCAAAAACTATTGAGAACCAGATTGAAACCAATGTATATCCATTACCTACTTCCGCACAGGTTATAAAAATGCTATCGGAATTTGAAGTTGGTTATACTTTTGGAATTACAAATCCTGTTGAAAACTCCAAGAAATACTTCAGCAGTTCAGCGCGCGCAATTAATGTTGGTGTGTACGGGGCAGATCTCAGTTATGCAACAATTTATAATCAGCAACAGGCTGTTATTGATTACCTGAGTGCAATAAGATCCCTGGCCAATGAGTTGAATATGTCTAAGATATACGATGAAAACCTGTATAACGAGATAAAGAATAATTTCGACAAAAGAGATACTCTCGTTAACATACTTACAAATGCCTTCAATAATACTTATGCTTATCTTATTCAGAATGATCAGCAACCTCTTGCCCTGCTTGTTGTTGGTGGTGCCTGGGTGGAAGGAGTATGGCTTACAACACAGGTGTCTGATGCTGCTTACCAGTATGAAGGTATCTCAAAAGTACTGCTTGAGCAAAAGAAATCTCTCGATCAATACCTTGAGATAACCCAGCCCTACATGAATAATCAGACAGTTAGTGATTTTGTAAAGACTCTTGATCCGGTCAAAAAGGTTTATGACGGGATCGGGACCAGCCTTACCGAGCAGAATATTAAAGATATAACAACAGCCATAGTTGATATAAGAAGTAAGATCATACAATAAATAATTCTTAAATACCAGGCCGCAAAGGTACTGTCTTTGCGGTCTTTTTATTATCCGGTACCTGAATGAGAGAATCTGTTCTACTTGCTTTAATTCATATTTTTGCAATTGTTTCCACCATAAATCCGGGTGGAATTTCTTCGCGGGGCCGAAAGATCTTAAGAAGTTATCTGAGGCGTTATCTCAGCAGGGAACTGGAAGAGGAGTATTTTGCTCTTTTTGAGAATAATCTCGAGTTTTATTATAATGAGCTGAAAAGCGTTGATAAGGCTGAGTTGTCGGATGATGATTCACTTATTTCATTTCAGATTACTAATATATGCCGTCAGATCAAAAAGGGACTGTTCCTGGAGGAAAGGATGATAGTTTTCCTGCAGCTTATAGAGTTTGCCTTTGAGGACGGCATGATATCGGAACAGGAAAAGACAATCATAGATATTGTTGCCAGGACGTTTAATATCTCCAGGAAAGAGTATGAAAACGCCACTGCCTTCATGATCGGCCGTTCTTATGATGAAGTCACTCCCGACTGTTTGTTAATAATTGAGAGCGATAATCCTGAGTTATCCGGTGCATCATTATATAAGAACTACAATAAATGGAGGCATATAAGGATTAAAGGTTTTAAGGGCCACCTGGTTGTCCTTCATATAGAAAGCACAGGAACCCTCCTTATAACTTATGATGGTCCGCTGGTACTCTATTTTAAGGGACGGGATATAATTGCCTGCCGGCCCTACCTGCTCGAACGGGGTGTCAATATTAAGGGTCAGGGAATAGACCCCATATATTACTCAAAGATCTTCAAGAAATTTGTCTCCAGAAAGTTTCCGGAGAAGATATTCTTTGAAGGCCATGATGTGGAATATAAGTTCAGGAATTCAGAGAACGGGATTCAGAAGATGAATTTCCGCGTGGAATCGGGGAACCTGATAGGTATAATGGGTGGTAGTGGAGTGGGTAAAACAACATTGCTGAATCTTCTTCACGGAAAAACTCAGCCTACCAGCGGTAATATATACATAAACGGATATGATATTAATTCTGACTCGGAAGAGCTGAAAGGTCTTATTGGTTTTGTACCGCAGGATGATATGCTTATTGAGGAACTCACTGTTTATCAGAACCTCTATTTTAATGCCCGTTTGTGCTTTGGTGATTATGAAGAAGCACAGTTGAAAAGCACAGTTGAAAAAGTACTTCAGGATCTCGATCTTTACGATATAAAGGATCTTCAGGTAGGAGATATTCTTAACAAGAAGGTTAGCGGCGGACAGCGTAAGAGGCTTAATATCGGCCTCGAGCTAATGCGTGAGCCTGTTATTCTTTTTATAGATGAACCAACTTCCGGATTATCTTCCTTCGACTCCGAAAAGGTAATGACACTTCTGCGCAACCAGTCACTGAGTGGTAAGCTTGTCTTTGCAATTATACACCAGCCTTCGTCTGATATAATAAAAATGTTCGACAGGCTATGGTTGCTCGACAAGGGCGGATATATGATATATGACGGGGATCCTGTTGAAGCACTGGTTTATTTTAAGACCGAAACATCGCAGGCTAATGCAGGGCAGAGTGAGTGCCCGAATTGTGGTAATGTTGAAACTGACAGCATCCTGCATATAGTAGAGGTTAAGGTTATTGATAATAGCGGATATCCCGGCAAGGATAGGCAGATCAGTCCTAAAGAATGGTACGAGAAGTATAAAAAGAAGATGATGCCTGTGCTGGGTGACAGGCCTTCCAAAACAGCTATTCCCCCGAGTAACTTCAGGGTTCCCAGGAAAGCCGAGCAAATAAGGACTTTTATACGGCGTAATATTACAAGAAAACTGGCTGACCGTCAGTATATGATAATTAACCTTCTGGAAGCTCCTCTGCTGGCCTTCATACTGGGATATATTTCCAAATTCAGTGAAAACAGCTCATACAGCTTTGCCAATAACAAGAACTACCCGATCTTCCTTTTCATGTCAGTAATAGTTGCTCTTTTTATCGGGCTGACTGTCAGTGCTGAAGAAATTTTCCGTGACAGGAAGATTCTGGAAAGGGAAAAGTTCCTTAATCTTAGCAGGTTGAGCTATCTTATTTCCAAGATCAATTTCCTGTTTACCTTATCTGCCATACAGTCTCTTACATTTATCGTGGTGGCTAATCTTATTCTTGATGTGAAGGGGATGTTGCTTCAGCAATGGATAGTTTTGTTTTCCACAGCCTGCTTTGGTAACCTGATGGGATTAAACATATCCGCGGGAATGAGAACGGCTGTCAGCATTTATATCCTTATCCCGTTGATACTTGTTCCTCAGTTGTTGCTTGGCGGCGCCATGATCAAATTTGATGATCTGCACAGATCGATAAGTAAAAAGATATATGTTCCTGTGGTAGGAGACATGATGGTGACAAGATGGGCCTATGAGGCACTCTGCGTGGAAGAATTCAAAAGCAATAAATTTGAAAAACCCTTCTTTAAGGATGATATGGAAATAAGCCAGAATGACTGGTATGCATCATTTCTTATCCCGGCTTTAAAAACCAAGGTGAATGAGTGTCTGACTGCAGGAAAGGATCCTGATTACATGGATTATTCAAAAAGCAATTTTGAGAAACTGAATTATCACATAAGGGACCTTTCGCACATTTCAGGGATCAATGCGGGCGCCTGGCTGAATAATCTCAATTATCAGGACTTCAATGGTACCATAGCAGAAGATGCCAACCATTTACTCGACAGCCTGAAGATGTATTTCAGGGTTGAGGACAGGAAGTATTCATATGCCAGGGATTCACTTTACAGGCAGATTACCAGCAAGATAGGAGATTCGGAGTTTCAGAAACTGCGGGATGAGAATTACAATGAGAGTCTTGCAGATGTTGTACTTAACCGTCTTTCCACAAGTAAGATATATGATGCTGGCGACAGGTTCATTCAAAAGGCCGACCCCGTATTTATGCATCCGCTGTCAAGGTACGGAAGGGCTCATTTTTTTGCACCTTTCAAACAGATTGGAAATTTGAAGATAGGTACTCTTATTTTTAACCTGCTGGCCATATGGATTATGATATTCCTTTTGTTTGCAGCATTATATTACAACCTGCTCAAGCGCTTTATAGTATTACTGGAACACTTAAAGCTGCCTATCCTGAGGAAATATGGACGTGATCTGCTGCAATTCTGATATAAACCGGAATAATATTCGTACAGATGAATAAAGTAAGACCCAAAAAAAATCTTGGGCAGCATTTTCTAAAAGATGAAGGAATAGCAGAGCGGATAGCTGCTTCTCTTACAGGTGTAGGTTATGACTCTGTCCTTGAGGTAGGACCCGGTATGGGCATTCTTACCGCTTACCTTTTAAAAAGAGGGTTCACTGATTTCAGGGTAGTGGAGATAGATCCGGAATCGGTTCGGTACCTGCATTCCCGTTTCCCGGGTTTTGAAGGTATTATGGAATCGGACTTTCTTACTATGGATATTGATAATGCCTTTCCTGATCCGATGGCCGTTATTGGTAATTTCCCCTATAACATATCATCACAGATTTTTTTCAGGGTACTGTCTGAAAAGGACAGGGTGAAAGAGGTATGTGGCATGCTGCAAAAGGAAGTGGCCGAGAGAATATGCGCCGGTCCGGGATCTCGCACTTATGGAATTCTAAGTGTGCTGCTCCAGGCTTACTACAACGCTGAATACCTGTTCACTGTTCCTGAACATGTTTTTGTTCCGGTTCCCAAAGTAAAATCGGGAGTGATACGCCTGGTACGTAACGAAGTGGAGGAGCTGGGCTGTGATGAAAAACTGTTTATGAGGGTTGTAAAATCATGTTTCAATCAGAGGAGGAAAACTTTAAGGAATTCCGTACGTGCGGCTTTCAGGTTAAAAAATGAAGATTATCCCGATTTTGGCCTGCGCCCGGAACAATTATCCGTAAAGGGATTTATTGATCTTACAAACTGGATAGAAAAAAATTCATAGTTTTTCAGAAGGAGAATCCCATAGCATCAACGGGGTTCATCCTGGCCGCCGAATAAGCCGGAGCATAACCCGCCACAATTCCAATAATTCCCGAAATAAAAATGGCCAGCATGGTATTGCCGACTGTCAGATGAATATGCATTTCATAGGCATAATTCACAAAAATTGTTCCCATAAAGACTACTATTACACCCAGCACTCCGCCAATCACAGACAACAGAACAGATTCGACAAGGAACTGCTGAAGAATAAAGAATTTTTTTGCTCCCAGGGCTTTCTGTATCCCTATCTGGTTGGTTCTTTCCCTTACCGATACAAACATAATATTAGCGATCCCGAATCCGCCCACAAGGATGGCAAACCCCCCGATAACCCATCCGCCAAGGTTGATACCTGCAAAAACAGAATCGAAGCTTTGCGATATAACACTTGCACGGTTAATGGAGAAATCATCATTCATGTCGGGTCGCAGTCTCCTGGCAGCCCTTAATATCATTGTCGTTTCATCGCTCAGATCCTGGGCCGATACTCCGTCTTTTGCCTTAATCATCAGGGTAGAATTGAGGAACATATTTTTCATGTTGATAAAGGTCTTTCCGAAATTAAGCGGAATAACTGCCATATCGTCCATACCATTATCACCAATACCCCCCTTCCCTTCTTTTGTGAAAACTCCTATTACCGTTGTCCTTTTCCCGGCTACATTTACCTGTTTGCCTACCGGGTTTTCATTGTCAAACAGTCTCTCTGCAAGAACAGCTCCAAGGATTATTTCATTTCTTCCTGACGCAATCTCTTCTGGAGAGAAATAACGGCCATCACCGATTTCAAATGAACGTATGTTTTCAAAATCGTTTGATACGGCATAAATATTAATATCACTTGCCAGGTTTTTCCTGTACTTTATAGGTTCGGGCTGGACTACCGTAAGGCATGCATATTTAGCTTTGGTCGATTTAGACAGTACCGCCTGGTAATCCGATTTTGAAACAGCAGGCCACTTAATGATATCCCACCATTGCAGGTTTGTATTAATACCCCATGGCCACTTGGTAACATATAGCACATTATCGCCAAGGCTGGAAATATTATCCCTGATAGCTTTTTCCATCCAGTCAAGAATGGTAAAGACAGAGATAATGGAGACTATGCCTATTGTTATCCCAAACAACGAAAGGAATGTTCTTAACTTATTAACATATATCGAGTTAAGCCCGAACAGAAAGCTTTCTTTAAGAAGCCTTATAAACATATTGTGATTAAAAATATTTGTATTTACAAAGTTCCAAAGATACGAAAATCATTGATTATGCCGTCATGCAAATACAGTCAAAATAGTGCCATCTTGTTATGTTACCGGATGATTTTGACATTTAGAAGCAATAATCAAAGATATTCATAAGTATATTGCATGGAGTATAATAAAAATTATCTATTTTTAACCACCTTAAAGTGGGATCCTAAATCTGTCGTAAATATCATAAAATGAGTGACAAGAAAATTAACAGTGCTCTTATTTCAGTTTTTTATAAAGAAGGATTAGCTGATATTGTAAAAAAGCTTAATGATTTGGGGATAAAGATATTCTCAACAGGAGGTACCTGGAACTTTATTAATGAACTTGGGATTAAAGCGGAAAAAGTAGAAGATCTGACCAATTACCCATCAATACTCGGTGGAAGGGTTAAGACGCTTCATCCTTCGGTTTTTGGGGGTATTCTGGCAAGGAGAGACAACAATAAGGACCATGACCAGCTTGCTGAATATAATATTCCGGAGATTGACCTTGTTATTGTGGATCTGTACCCTTTTGAAGAAACAGTGAAAAGTGCTGCAGGTGAGCAGGAGATAATTGAAAAGATCGACATAGGTGGTATATCTCTTATCAGGGCAGCTGCCAAGAATTATAAGGATGTGGTTGTTGTCTCCGGGAGAGATCAGTATATGGATCTTATTGAGCTTCTTGATTCAGGTGGTGGAGTTACTTCACTGGAAGAAAGAAGGCTATTTGCTGCCAGGGCATTTCGTGTATCATCGGGATACGATACGGCTATATTCAATTATTTTAACAGTGATACTTCCATTCCTGCATTCCGTGAAAGTATAGATTCATTTTATCCTCTCAGGTACGGAGAGAATCCTCACCAGAAAGGAGTTTTCTATGGTGATCCCGGCGATCTTTTCGATAAGCTTCACGGGAAAGAACTTTCATATAATAATCTTCTCGATGTTGATGCTGCACTAGGTCTTATAGATGAATTCAGTGCAACAACATATGTTGTTATCAAACATAATAATGCATGCGGGGTAGCTTGCAGGGAAAATCCTGTTGAAGCCTGGCGCGATGCTCTTGCCTGTGACCCTCTTTCAGCCTATGGAGGTATTATTGTTACAAATGTGGAAGTTGACGAAGAGACTGCCAAAGAGATCGACAAGATATTCTTTGAAATAATAATTGCACCAGATTATTCCAGCGTGGCTTTTGAAATTCTGAGCAGGAAAAAGAACAGGATAATTCTCAGGAGAAAGGAAGCTGTAAAAACTGATTATAGTTACAGAGCCCTCCTGAATGGTGTATTATGGCAGGAAAAAGATTCAAGCACCGAGACAGCAGCGGACCTGAAGCCGGTAACAGACAGGCAACCGTCACCTTCAGAGATTGAAGACCTTGTATTTGCTAATATCATTGTAAAGCACAGTAAATCAAATGCTATAGTGCTGGCTAAAAATAAACAGCTGTGTGCAAGCGGAATCGGACAGACATCAAGAGTTGATGCATTGAAACAGGCAATTGAAAAGGCAGGTACTTTTGGATTTGATCTTAATGGTGCAGTTATGGCATCCGATGCGTTTTTCCCTTTCGCCGACAGTGTGGAGATAGCCCATAAGGCTGGTATTAAAGCCGTAATTCAGCCGGGCGGGTCGGTAAGGGACAAGGATTCGGTGGATTATTGTTCTGCAAACGGCGTGGCAATGGTATTTACAGGAGTCAGACATTTCAGACATTGATAAATTAATTAATTATCTCAACACATGGGCGTATTTTCATTCTTAACGCAGGAAATTGCAATTGATCTCGGAACTGCAAACACCATCATTATCAATAATGATAAAATTGTTGTTGATGAACCATCCATTGTGGCTATCGACAAAGTAACAGGGAAGCTTATCGCCATTGGCGAACAGGCCAGGCAAATGCATGGTAAGACACATGAAAACATTAAGACGATAAGGCCCCTAAGGGATGGTGTAATAGCCGACTTCAATGCTGCGGAGCTCATGATCAGGGGAATGATTAAACTAATTAACAAGGGACCACGTCTTTTTGCTCCCTCCCTGAAGATGGTAGTATGCATTCCCTCAGGCAGTACCGAAGTTGAAATCAGGGCTGTAAGGGATTCGTCGGAGCATGCAGGAGGACGTGATGTCTATATGATCTATGAACCAATGGCTGCTGCAATAGGTATAGGACTCGATGTTGAGGCTCCTGAAGGTTGCATGGTGGTTGATATAGGAGGAGGGACAACAGAGATAGCGGTTATAGCCCTGGGAGGTATCGTTTGCAATAAATCGATAAGGATAGCGGGCGATGGTTTTACAGCAGATATCCAGGCATATATGCGGCACCAGCATAATATTAAAATAGGCGAACGTACAGCCGAAGACATAAAAATAGCAGTTGGTGCGGCACTTCCTGATATTGATAATCCTCCGGCCGATTTTATTGTCAGAGGTCCGAATATAATGACGGCTCTGCCTATTGAGATACCCATTTCGTACCAGGAGATTGCTTATTGCCTCGACAAATCCCTTTCAAAAGTGGAGGCAGCTCTTCTGAGTGTTCTTGAACAGACACCGCCCGAACTTTACGCCGACATAGTAAACAAGGGGATCTACCTGGCCGGAGGCGGAGCACTCCTGCGCGGGCTGGACAGGAGACTTGCTGATAAAATAAATATTAACTTTAATGTTGTTGAGGATCCGCTTCATGCAGTTGCAAGGGGTACGGGGGTAGCTCTTAAAAATGTAGAAAAGTTCCAGTTTCTAATGAGATAATCAAACCCTTATAATGAGGAGTTTACTTAATTTTCTGCTGAAATTTAATAATCTTATCATCTTTATTATTCTTGAGGGTGTCTCCATTTTTCTTCTCGCTAATGGGAATAACTATCATAATGCCCGCTTTGTTACCGGGTTAAGAGGAC
>JBJKPQ010000042.1:0-13337 GCA_046706305.1 Bacteroidales bacterium | reverse complement strand
ATGAATATAAGTATGTACTTTAGTAACATGCAAATAAATAATGAGGATATCATCCTTAAAGGCGAAAGGTATTTCGCACTTTCTGCCAAAGGGACATACAGGATCTCTCCCGGTAATAGTTTATCATTTTCATACTGGAACGACAGGGGACAGGATGAAGGTACACTAAAGGGGCATTACCTTAATCTTACAGGCGAAATGAACGATATTAGTATTGGAAACCATATACAGTTTGGCTGGAATGTACAGATTTTCTATATCAATTATGACGGTAATAATGATGGCCTGTTTGTTTCTCCTTCTGTCACCGCATCATACCGTGGATTACCATTCTCTGTTTTCTGGCAGGCAACGCAACCAATTTCAACAGATATCATACCATCTCCGGTATTTAAATGGAATATTGGTATTTCATATACTCTTTGAGATCCCCAGGATCATCCTGTTTTTATCGTGCCTTTCAACTCAAACTCATAACAGACTGCAACCTGTTGCCGGATAAAAGGGATTAAGAGACCGTTGTTAAACATATAAGAAAGCAAAACTCTTTTCCACTTTCATAAACATTTAATAAAAAGTAGAAACAAAACTACTGCTGACAGGGGTATTGCGAATAAATTTTATCATTTTTACAGCCATTCAACTTATAATAAAACCGACATGAAATTTGTAATAAAAGATTTTGGATTTAAGACAACCGGCAAGATTTTACTGGTGTCAATATTGTTTTTTTTAATTTCACTTCCAGCCTTACCGCAGGGTGGAAGTATTAACTGGTCCGACGACGGGAATTCATATTACCAGATTGAAAAGAATGAACTTGTCAGGTATACACTGCCCGGACAGAAAAAGGAGGTTGTAATTTCATCTGAACAACTCACTCCTTCAGGAAAGGATAAACCACTGAAAATAAGCTACTATATCTTTTCAGATGACATGAGCAAGGTGCTTATTTTTACAAATACGAAAAAAGTATGGCGCCTGCACACAAAAGGCGACTACTGGGTACTTGATATAAATACTGGATCGCTTCATCAGCTCGGAACGACCCTGCCTGAATCTTCACTGATGTTTGCTAAATTTTCACCCGACGGGAAATCTGTTGCATATGTAAGCAATGAAAACATATATGTTGAGGATCTGGGATCTTCAAAAATAACACCCATGACAACAGACGGGACTGTAACACTCATTAACGGTACTTTCGACTGGGTATATGAAGAAGAGTTTTTTTGTCGCGACGGCTTCAGGTGGAGCCCCGACAGCAAATCAATAGCTTACTGGCAGCTTGACGCAAGTAAGATCAGGAAATTTTATATGATTAATAACACCGATTCCATATATTCCAGGATAATTCCGCTCGAATACCCTGTTACCGGGCAGAATCCTTCATCGTGCAGGGTAGGAGTTGTTAATGTATCAACCCAACAAACTAAATGGATGAACATACCTGGTGATCCCGTTCAGCATTATATTGTAAGAATGGAGTTCATCCCCGGCACAGAAAAAATTCTTGTGCAACAGCTTAACAGAAAACAGAACGACAGCAGGCTTTATATAGCAGATACTTCAACAGGAGATGCAAAGATGATCCAGGAAGAAACTGATGATGCATGGGTCGATATTTATCAGCCAGGAAATCCCTATTCCATTTATTTCACAAACAATTTCACCTGGATGGATAATGGACAAAGTATTTTATGGACAACTGAGAAGGACGGATGGAGGCATATGTACAGGGTATCACTTGAAGGGAAACCGGAACAACTTATTACAAAAGGCGATTTTGACGTAATTGACTTTGAATGTCTTGATATGAAAAAAGGATACCTTTATTATACTGCTTCACCCGCTAATGCTACACAAAAGTATCTCTACAGGACAAAACTAAATGGTAAGGGCAGGAATGAATTGCTGACCCCGGAAGTTTTAAAGGGAACAAACAGCTATTCCATATCTCCCAACGGGAAGTATGCCTTCCATATATTTTCAAACATAACAACACGTCCGTCAAGGGAGTTTATAACAATACCTGACTGCAAACCGCTTGATAAAAAATATGATATCACAGCAAGACTCGATTCATTGAAGTCGGATACCCGAACAGAATTATTCACAGTGACAACAGTGGATGGAGTTACAATGGATGGCTGGATGGTTAAACCATATAATTTTGATCCGTCAAAAAAATACCCTGTTGTTTTCTATGTTTACACAGAACCTGCTGCTACTACTGTTACCGACACTTATGGTGCAGGTTTCAACAGGCTTTACAAGGGAAACATGTCAAAAGACGGTTATATTTATGTGTCAGTTGATAACCGGGGAACTCCGGCACCAAAAGGAAGAGCATGGAGAAAGGCAATATACAAGAATATTGGTAAAATCAACATACACGACCAGGCTATGGCCGCAAAGGAAATTCTAAAATGGAATTTTATTGACTCAAGCCGCGTGGCTGTCTGGGGATGGAGCGGCGGAGGATCAGCTACCCTGAATCTTATGTTCCAGTTTCCTGACATTTATAAAACGGGCATCGCTATTGCAGCCGTGGCCAATGAGCTGACATATGATAATATTTACCAGGAAAGATATATGGGGCTTCCACAGGAGAATATGGAAGATTATGTGACAAACTCCCCGATTCACTATGCAAAAAACCTTAAAGGTAACCTATTGTATATTCACGGAACAGGCGATGATAATGTTCACTACCAGAATGCTGAAATGCTAATTAATGAACTTGTGAAATACAATAAGCAATTCCAGTTCATGGCCTATCCAAACCGTACACACAGCATTTCGGAAGGCCCCGGTACAACAATGCACCTGGCCACTTTGTATACAAACTATCTGAGATCTCATTGCCCTCCCGGTGCAAAATGACATATAAAATTCAGGTTAACTGCCATTGGTTCTCCATCTGCATTGACTGATCCATTATCTCTAAATCAGATCAGGGTCGGGTAAGACAGGAGAATTAATGGCCGTTTTTTTTGCAATTATGCTGCGAATGGTAAAACAATGTGCATGCTTAAATGGCATTCGTACCTGATTGAAGATCGATGGGTTCATTTTATTGCAGGTAAGTAATGAATTATCTTTCAGAAAAATAATTCGGTAAAATCATTGACTGGTTAATTTCTGTTTATTATCTTGTGTAAACCTTTGCAACAAAGATTGTATAAGTTCCATAAAACCTTTATTTACCTGAAAAAACCGGAGGAAAACCTATGAAAACAAGAAATCTTATGAGCCGTCGTAATTTTGTAACAACATCACTGGCTGCCTCTGCTGGTTTGGCGGCCGGGTTAAATTCATTTGCCATGGAACCGTCAAAACAAAAAAAGAAGTCTGATATTAAAACAGGGCTTTACAGTATTACATTCCTGGGTGTATGGTACCGGGGAGAACCTATGAAGCTTGAGGATATGATAAAAAATGCAGGCTCGTACGGATACAGCGGTATAGAGATAGACGGGAAGAGACCTCACGGGAATCCATTGGACTGGCCTGGCTCAAAATGCAAAGAACTTAAAAAGATTGCTGACGGGGAGGGAATTGATATTTATGGTGTAGCAGCCAATAATGATTTCAGCAGTCCAATGCCCGAATTTAGGGAAAGCCAGATTGCGTATGTAAAGGATCTTATACGCATGACTTCTGATCTTGGAGCCAGGACACTGAGGATATTTCTCGGATGGCCGGGCGTAACCCTGCATCCTCAACTGGCAACATACGATATAGCAAGAGATACATGGAATTATACTCATAATAAATTCACAGAAGAGGAAACATGGAACTGGTGCAGAAGCGGTGTTGCTGAATGTGCCAGGTATGCAGAAGATGCAGGTATTCTGCTTGCTCTGCAAAATCATAAACCTGTGATAAAGGACTACAGGGATGTTCTCAGAATGGTTAGCGAGGTTAACTCCCCTGCTCTTAAGGTATCTCTTGATGTTCCTATAATGGACGACAAGAGTCCCGCTAACATAGATAAAGCAGCTAAAACAACAGGCGATCTCCAGGTTCTCTCACATTTTGGGGGTGAATACGAGAGAGGGACCGATGGAAAGGTGAAAGGTGAGAGTTTCTACACCGATTTTGTAAGATCCATGCATGAGATAGGTTATAACGGCTATATGAGTTATGAGCTCTGTCATCCTTTGCCTGTGGTCGATGGTCAGACAGTTGGCATTGAATTCGCAGAGAAAAATGCAAAACTGGCCGCTGAATTCATGAACGGAATCATTAAGGAAACCGCATGAGGCCTGAATGAAAATATTTCTTATTTTAGCCTGTTGTATTTTCAAATGAACAACAGGATATGTATAAAATATTGATCTCGGCATTACTTATTGGTTCAACCATCTGTGTATATAGCCAGACACAGGGAAACTACAAAACAGACAAAAGATCAGGAAACCCTGTATTTCAAGGTTGGTATGCCGATCCTGAAGGGATAGTTTACGGCAATGAGTACTGGATATTCCCTACATATTCTGACGATTATCAAAAGCCCGACAGGTCGGAATATTTTACGCCGGAACAATTGGAGGCACGTAAAAAGGCTATTAATCCGGAATACCCTCTACAGACGTTTTTCAATGCTTTTTCCTCTCCCGATCTTGTTCACTGGCAGAAACATTCACATGTTCTCGATATAAAAGATGTTAAATGGGCCGCTTATGCGATGTGGGCACCCTCGGTTATTCATGCAAACAATAAGTATTACCTGTTCTTTGCTGCAAATGACATTCAGAGTGATGAGGAATATGGTGGTATAGGTGTGGCTGTAAGCGATAAGCCCGGGGGGCCGTACAGGGATGCCCTGGGACATCCTCTTATTGATAAATTCCATAATGGCGCCCAACCTATCGACCAGTTTGTGTTTCATGATACTGACGGAAGCTATTACCTCATTTATGGTGGCTGGAGACATTGCAATATAGTAAGGCTCAGCAACGATCTGCTTCATGTAGAACCTTTCAGCAAAGATACTTTCTATAAAGAGATAACACCTGAGAATTATGTAGAGGGACCATTTATGCTGAAAAGAAATAATAAATATTACCTTATGTGGTCGGAGGGAGGCTGGCAGGGACCGGATTACAGCGTCGCTTACGCAATTGGTGATTCTCCTGGCGGTCCATTTAAAAGAATAGGAAAAATATTAAAACAGGATCCTAAAGTCGCAACGGGAGCCGGCCACCATTCTGTTATAAATATACCCGGGACAGACGACTGGTATATTGTATATCATCGCAGGCCGCTCGGAACAACAAACGGCAATCACAGGGAGGTTTGTATTGACAGAATGTACTTTGATAACCAGGGATTTATTAAACCTGTCGTTATTACCTTTGAAGGCGTAGAAATCAGGAGACTGGAAAAATCAGAATAAAAGGCAATACTAAAAACATTAACTTATGAAAAAACTGACCCTTCTGCTCGCCGGTATAGTTCTTACTTTCGGACTGGCAGCACAGAATAACAAAAACCTGGCACAACTGCTGGGTTATCCTGCCGATGCAAAACTGCTTATAATACATGCAGATGATATGGGGCTCTGCCAGTCGGTAAATGAAGCCTGTGAAACAGCTTTTGACAATAATGCAATAACATCCGGATCTGTTATGATGCCTTGCCCCTGGTCATTTGATATGATCTCATGGGTAAAAGACCATCCCGGCCTCGATGTGGGAATACACCTGACTCTTACGGCTGAATGGGATCATTACAAATGGGGTGGAGTTTCCTCATCTGACCAGATATCAAGTCTTCTTGATGAGAACGGATTTTTATTCCCTACTGTTGAAGCTGTTGGCAGATCAGCAAAACCGGAAGAAGCAGCAAAAGAGATGAAAGCACAGATTGACAGGGCAATTGCTCTCGGTATTCAACCTACACATATCGATACTCACATGGGTAGTGTTATGGCTACACCCGATCTTGTAAAAATCTACCTCTCCCTGGCTGATGAGTACCATCTCCCAATCCTTTTTCCCCGTGCCTACCTGGCTATGCTACCACCTGATATTGGAAAAGCTTACAGTTCAAAAATATTCCTGCTTGACAATCTGTTCATGCTTGAACCTGCCATGATAAAAGGGAGGTGGATTGATCCTTATATTAAGGCTGTCGAAGCCATGAAACCAGGTTTAAATGACATCATTGTACACATAGCATATGATAATGACGAGATGAAAGCAATAACAAAGGGTCATGATGATTATGGTGCAAAATGGCGTCAGAATGATCTCGAAATGATCCAGAGCAAAGAATTTAAGGATCTGCTGAAAAAAAACGGCATCATACTCATTACCTGGAAACAGGTCAGGGATGCGATGAATGATATTTCAAAGTGAAAACCAGTAAGAGAATTTCAGAAGAAAGATATTTCGGGGGACAATATTAAAAAGATCCTTCATATCATTGGTATACGAGAATAAGCCCCTGGCTGAGGAATTTGTTCTACCCTGCGACCAGACAAGGAAGAGAGTCGAGCCAGGGGTATATTCCCACCTTATAACCATATTTGATCTGAACTGTCCAAAATTAAAATCAGGATTAGAGAAAGAATAGCCAGGAGATGTGTTACCTGATTCTGAAATATAATAGGTATTATCAGGTCCGTTATACATAATTTCATTCATTGAATACTCGTGAAATCTCTCACTGAAACTATGGGCATGCGACATTGTTATCTTTTTAAATTTCGAGTATTTCCCTGCCGAAATAAAGGGCTGCCCGTAGTATTCCAGCGACAATTCCGGATTTATTGTGAAATTAAGCCTGAATGTAAAGGAGAGTGTTTTTTGATTAAGCTCTCCGAAAACATAGACAGGGTTTACGGATGTACCGGTTGTAGTAACATATTGTAACATATCGTCAGTAATATCGTATTCGGGTTCAACTGAAACAGAGAGATTATTAAGCGGACGGTAAAACAGCCTTCCCCAGAAGGAATTCTCTTTTCTGCTTTTTGCATCACGTGAACCTGTATATGTGCCGCATTAACTGCAATCCCCAGATATGTTCTGTTTTTTTCCCAAACCTGATCTGGCTGAATGGTATCCGCATTTCAGCACACCATCCTTTCTCATCGACTGATGTGGCCAGGTACCAGACCGGATTCCAGCTGTCATCCCAGTTATTTCCATCTTCTGTTACAAGTTCGTCTCCTTTAACACCTGCAGCTGTTGCTGTGAATGAAAATGCAGTCTGCTTGTCAAAATAACTGTCAATGTTTATTTCAACCATGTCACCGTCAAAATTATCCCTTCGCGACATTATCCGGCTGATCTTATCCGGTTCCGTATCATAAGCCCTGATAAAGACATACAGGTTATTATCATCATACAGTATTTTAAATGCTGTTTCCTGAGACGGTGGCTTGTTTTCTTCCGGCTGACTTTGAATAAATCCGTCTCCCCATTCAACAAGGTTCCAGCAATCTTCATCCATTAAACCGTCTATAACAGGAGTAACTGTTGTGAAGGCAGTCAGGTAGGTCTTTTTATCTGCTTCCTGTGAATATGATTTAAGAGATATTGTAAGACATACTGCAAGAAATAAATACACTGTGATATTAACGGATTTCATAAATCAGGCCGGTTGATGCAGGTTCGAATAGTTTCTAATAATAACTTATTGAAAATATAAAAGTTACATTCTATCTAAAGACGAAAATTAATCTAAAAGGATGCATGGGCCTGATTATATATTAAGTGCAGGCCACCCTGCAATTCGTTCCGGCTATTCCTTTCTGAAGAAGATATCACCGCTTATAGTCTCAAGTTTAATAAGCGAACCACCCTTATTAAGCCTGTCATGTAACCTGGCCGGAACTCCGGTACTTCCTTTTGCTGAGAAAAAGGAATGATTGGTATATATTGTCCCTGAAATTGTTGAAAAATCAATATCGGCATTTATTCCGGCAGGTTCAGCCAGGTCTATATAACCGCTTATTGTCTTTATAGTCATTCTGTCTGTATTACCTGTAATTATGATGTTTGCATTTATCGTCTCAACAGTAAAATACTTATTATCAGGTATCCATATATCCCAGGATATATTTGCTTCATTGCAACAGTTACATTTTCCCTTGAAATAATCCTTTTTAAAACCGGCTTTTACTTTAAGAGAGCTTCCACTTTCGTCGTAACTGATAAGGTAAGCATCATTATCCTTATTATCATTTATGCTGACAGAGGCTTTTACCAGGGCTTCATCCTTTGCCCATGTATGGATCCTTATTGAGTCGGCTATCTGAATATCGAGGACAAGTTCGTCCTTCCCCTTAAAGCTCAGATGCTTTTCTGTCTTCATCTGTGCTGTAAGGGTGGCAGGAACAAGGCACAGTAATGCCCATACCAATAAAATAGTGGTTTTCATATTCTTGTGTATAAAATGGTACTGAAAGAGGGAGGGGAGATATTACTTCCCCTTCCTGAGGTATATGTTTCCGCTTACTGTAACGATGCTGAATTTGAATCCGCCCCCGTTAAGTGGGAAATTGAGGACATTACCGCCAACTTTTTTGAGGTTTTCCTTTGGTGCGGAGAAGTCAAAATCTGAATAGAAACTGCCGGTTATGGTACGTAACTCAAGGTTTGTTGCAGTTTTAGGAGGTAAAGTGATATCAATATCACCACTGACCGAATTTATTGAAAATGGCTTATCTGAGCTGAGACTGCCAAAGGTTACATCAATGTCTCCGCTGATAGTGGTAAGAACAAGCGGACCTGATACATCTTTCAGCGTGATATCATTGCAGTTCTTAATGTCAATCTCACTTTTCATTCCTGTTACACTTATATCATTTGATCTTTCGCAGGTGCTTGTTATTTCAAGTGAAACATTATCAGGCACTTTAATCTTATAATGGGTGTTACGTGTGAAAGGGAGAAGACAAGTAACAGTAACCTGGTTATCAGCATTGCTGACATCAAGCCCGATACCTGTGTTATCTGTCCCGGCCGGATAAACTGCTTTCAGCCCCCTGGCTCTATCAGGAGTTGCAAAACTGCCTGAGTCTGCTGTGATAATAATTTCACTTCCACTATAACCTTCAATGGGCAAACTGCCATTGAAATTTTTAAGAACCAGCCTGCTAGTCTTACTGTTTTGTACAGATATCTTGTAGTCCTGTGCAAATGTAAAACCACCGTAAAGCAGGATCAGAAATATCAGAGTCGATTTGATAATTGTTTTCATAATGTCTAAGTTTTTAAATTAACTGATCTTTCTCATGCAGACCCGGTATCTGCGATGATTTATTTAAGATTGAATTCAATTCATTTTATTTACAGAAGTGTTTTTATTCCATCCTCCGCCACACTTCTTACTTCCTTTATTGTCTTACTGTTATTTATTATCATCTTCATTGGTGCAACTGCACTCCTTACTTTTCTTTCAACAAGTATATTGATAAGAGTAACCTGCATTATGGGATCATCCTGGTGTGTAAGCGACTTAACAAGTGAATCACAGACAGACTGGCTGTTGGTGTACTTTTCCAGAGCGTAGGCAGCTGCCATCCTTACATTTACATTTTTATCGTTGTTCAGGGTATTGATCAGAACATCAATGAGAGCCTTATCAGGCTGCGGCAATTCATCTACATAATTGACAGCCTGTATACGTTCACTCGACGATTCCCTGTTAAGCATAGAGTAGACTGCATTTTCTTTCAGCGAAGTAACTTCTGACTGTAGTTTTGCGATCTGCTCAGAATTTTTTTTGCCCGAAATCTCTGAACTAATAATCATTCCAAGCATAGTCCCGCATATAAGAAGAACGAATCCCGCTGCTGCATAATAAAAAAACCTCCGTATGCTTCTCACCGGTTGTTTCTTAACCGGGGTTACAGATCCATCATCAGAGTTCATACTTATCTCATCATGAAGCATATTGTAAAAGTTGATCCGCAAAGATTCATCTGGTTTCTCCTGGGTGCTGTCCGACATGATCTTTAGTATTTCCTGACTTTCCCTTAGCAAATCAAGACAGTGATTGCAAGTCTCAAGGTGTTTCTCAATTTCTTTTTTCGTCTTTTCATCAAGGTTACCTTCAAGGTAATCCATGATCTTCATTTCAACTTCTTTGCAATCCATGACAACTTTAATTAAACATGATTAAAATATATACTGCGCAACTGTTTTATTGCACGGTGCACTGCAACTTTTACGGCTCCGACCGACTGGTTGGTAATGACTGAAATTTCTTCGTATTTTAGTCCCTGGTATTTACTTAATATCAGAATTTCCTTCTTATTATAGTCGAGACATGACATCGCTTTTTCAAGGCGTTCAAAATCCTCTTCCCGGTTTGTATTTTCTTCATCAGATATATCGGAAGGATATATCCCTGAACTCATGAAGATATCTCCTGTCTTTTTACGTTCGTTCCTGTAGTCGTTATGAATGTTTCGGGCCATCTGGTATATCCATGATTTAAAACTGTAATCTTCTTTGAATGTATTCCTGTACCTGATAATCCTGACAAACAGGTTCTGGGTCAGATCATTGCTTATCTCCCTGTCGTAAGTAAGACGGAGAAAGAAATTGAATAGCCTCACATTATACCTTTCAAAAAGTATGCTCATGTACTGAAGGTTGCCCTCCTTTACCCTGATCATTACCGCTTCATCATTCTGATCAGATACCATTCAGTTTATTTTTTTCTTTACACTGGTTACCTGTAAAGTTACAAATGGTTACATAATACAATGATTTTTTTTCAATGTGATTTAGAATTTGCATGTTACAATAAAAGCCTTAAGCATAGGCGAATAAAACTAATAATGTAGTTAAAAATAGAGTTTTTACAGGCTAACTACATATTATTGTGAATAATATATTCAATTCACAATCTGGTATTTTTAATTTTTTGTTATATTTTTAATCATCAAATCAATTAAATCTAATACAAAACCATGGAAAGAAGACAGTTTATTAAAAATGCCGGCCTGGTCGGCGGAATGCTGGCAATGTCGCCTGTAATGGGTAAATCAGGGCTTTTTAGCGATTATGATTTCCCGCTTACTGACTTGCATGTACATACAACAAACACCTTTACTATCGATGATGCCATGAAGCTGGCTAATGAAAGAAATGTTAAGTTCGGTATTGTTGATCATCCTGCCGTATGGGCTTTGAAAGATGATGACGATCTTAGGAACCATATATTGAAACTAAGTAAATACCCTGTTTATATAGGTTTGCAGCCTATGACTACAGGCTGGACAAAAAACTACTCAAAGGAACTTCTCGACCAGATAGATTATATCCTGATGGACCCTCAGACAATTCCGCTTGGAAACGGTCAGTTTCAACGGATATATGAACTTGAGACCTACGTAGAAAATACTGAGGAGTTTATGGAAAGGTATATGGCACACAGTATTAATATTCTTAATAATGAACCCATAAACATTTTTGGTTGGCCACTGTTCCTTCCTGTCTGTATTGCCCGCGATTATTACAGCCTGTGGACCAACAAAAGAATGACAAGTATTATTGAGGCTGCAAAAGCCCGTGATATTGCTATTGAAATAAATGACATGTCACATACTCCCCATGATAAATTCATTCTGATGGCCAAAGAAGCAGGCTTGAAATTTACTTTCGGATCCGACTCGCGCAATTCCAATGCAGGAAGGCTGGCTTATTCCAAAGCCGTAGCAAAGAAATGTAATCTTACTGCCGATGATTTCTACCTGCCTGTACAGAAAGAGCGCAAAATATAAATTCCCGGGACTGTACTGAAAACCATAACTGATATTGTAAAAAACTGTTTCATCAATAGTTGTCAGATTCGGGCTTCAGTACAGCTTTTTTTATATCCTTCATACTATCCGAACCATTGTATATGTCAGTTGTTAAACAGTAAAATGTAATACTATGAATATACGTCAGATTGTTCTGGCTTCCCGACCAAGGGGCCTGCCTGATAAGGAAAACTTCAGGTTCGAAGGTGTTGAGCTTGGCGAACTCAGGGAAGGAGAAGTACTTCTCAAATCGCTGTTTATATCTGTTGATCCCTATATGAGGGGAAGAATGAACGATACAAAATCATATGCTGCATCATACCAGGTTGATAAACCAATAACAGGAGGTGTAGTGTCACGGATTGTCGAAAGCAAAAATTCCGGGTTTCTTAAAGGCGATATGGTATTTGGGACTCTTCCATGGGCAACATATTCAATTGAGCATGGTGATAAGCTCCGTAAAATAGATGCATCAGATTTATCGCCTGAGTATTACCTTGGTATACTCGGGATGCCAGGACTTACTGCCTATTTTGGAATAACTGACATTGGCAAACCTAAAAAAGGTGAAACAGTTGTCATATCAGGTGCAGCCGGAGCTGTTGGAATTGTTGCCGGGCAAATTTCCAAAATTATGGGTGCAAGGGTTGTTGGTATTGCCGGATCGGATGAGAAATGTGCTCTTCTGAAAAATGAGTTCGGATTTGACGAGGCAATTAACTATAAGACTGCGAAAATAATGAAGAAGTCGGTGGCTGCCGCATGTCCCGATGGCGTTGATGTGTATTATGACAATGTAGGTGGTGAAATTACTGATGCAGTGATTCTTAATCTTAATTTCCATTCAAGAATTGCATTATGTGGACAAATAGCTTATTATAACAGCAGGGAGATCCCTGTAGGACCGGTGATTCTTCCAAGGCTGCTTACACGGAGCGTTAAGCTCCAGGGTTTTATAGTAAGTAACTACAGCGACCGCTTTGGAGAAGGTTTAACAGCTCTCACCAAATGGGTCAAAGAGGGAAAACTTAAATATACCCAGACAATAGTAAAAGGATTTGATAATCTTCCGGATGCTTTCCTTGGTTTATTCAGTGGTAAGAATACGGGTAAAATGATTGTTGAAATTGACTGACGCTATGTAATTATCAATCATCCAATAAAATCTGTTTACTTACAGGATCAACACGCAAAGGAATTCCCCAGTAAAAAAGCTGGTCTATTACTGCATATATCTCAGGATATGTTAACCCGGGATTCATTACTACTCCATCGAAATACTGAGAGATAAAACTGTTTACTCCCTTGTTGGCAGCATAAATAACACTATCAACAGGCTTTGCTTTTATAAATTTCCATTTACTCAGATCCTTTTCATCAACTTTAAGGTACCTGTTGTGCAGCAGGATTCTTTTAATCTTTTTATGATAGCGGGTCTTATTTAGCCCTTCTGTCTTAGAAATATAGTTATACAGATCAACATTTGTTATAATGGCACGTCCCTTGTAATAAGGTGATTTTATATTAAGTGCAATATAATAACTACTTGAATCGAAGTTATTTA
>JBJKPQ010000041.1:0-18496 GCA_046706305.1 Bacteroidales bacterium | reverse complement strand
AAATTTACTGACGAATGAGACTAATTGAAAAAACAGGAAGAACCTACTTCAGGATTTCACTTGTTGCTTTGATCATATCCGGGTCAATCGTATATTTTACACTCTCTTATGTTTTCAGAAGAGCTTTAAACGAAAATCTTCTATCTGATATCGAATCAGTAAGCAGGACAATAGAAGAAAAAAACTCCATACCTTCATATTATCCCTTTATTGAAGTAAAAACTGTTGAAGGTCAGTTATCACCGGGGACAAGGATATCAGATACTCTCATTTTTGACAGGGACGAACAGGAAAGTATTCCATTCCGGCAGATTAGCAGCGAAAGGTCCATTAACGGTAAAATATATCGAATTACAGCCAGGGACCCCCTGCCTGAAAACAGCGATCTGGCATTAACGATAGCAGCTGTCACTGGTATTGTACTAATACTGTTACTTTTGATTCTTTACATGGTAAACAGGAATCTTTCGTTAAGAATATGGAGACCCTTCTACAGAATCCTGGCTGATCTCAAAAGATTTTCCTTCAACGACCGTGACTTCAGTTTCTCCCCGGCAGGTGAGCTGGAGGAATTTAATGAACTAAAAAATGATCTCGAGACACTCACAGGAAAAATCATAAATGACTACCTCATGCTAAAGCGTTTTACCGGTGATGCTTCACATGAAATACAGACTCCTCTTGCAGTTATCCAGTCAAAACTTGAAACTCTTATGCAGTTCCCTGAAATAATGGATAAACATTATGAAATCATTAACTCAGCTTACACACAAACACTGAGAGTATCAAGGCTTGCCCGGACATTGCTGCTGCTCACGAAAATTTCCAACGATCAGTTTCCTGATAAACAAATTGTGAATTTATCTGATATTGCTGAAGAAAAAATCAATTTCCTGATTGTTAGTTACAATGAAAAAAAACTTACTGTCCATAAAGACATCTGCAGGGAAGTTAAAAA
Organism: Bacteroidales bacterium; assembly: GCA_046706305.1. GTDB lineage: Bacteria > Bacteroidota > Bacteroidia > Bacteroidales > VadinHA17 > LD21. Next base: position 17,538 of record JBJKPQ010000041.1, on the reverse strand, counting down.
AGAGACCAATACTTTTCTTGCAGAATCACTAATAATGAACCTTCTGACAAATGCTTTCAGGCACAGCAGTAAATATGCCACTATTGGAATTATTCTTGATGAAAATGAAATGATCATTTACAATTCAGGACTGCCACTTACTATTGATACTGAAAAACTATTTGACAGGTTTTTCAAAGGAGACAAATCTTCTTCCTCCCATGGACTAGGGTTGGCAATAGTAAAAGAAATATGTTCTGTCAACAACTGGGATGTCAGGTACAATTATGAGAACGACAGGCATAATTTCATTGTGTCGTTCTGACTACAAATTCTTTCCAGAATCACTTATTAAGTTTGCCCGGTAACTATAATTTAAATTGAAAGATTATGAAAAATTTATTTATCGCAGCAATCCTGATAGCAGGTCTGAACATGTGTGCCACAGCACAGAAGAAAGCACCCGACCAGGTACTTAAAGCATTCAATGCTAAATACACATCAGCCTCTGCAGTGAAGTGGGGCCATGAATCAGCTAATGAATGGGAGGCTGAATTTAAAATGAACGGAAAAGAAATGTCGGCGGCATATGATAACTCCGGCAAATGGATGGAAACAGAAACGGAAATAAGTGCGCGCGATCTTCCATCTTCGGTTACGGAAACACTGGCAAGGGAATTTAAAGGTTATAGAAAAGGGGAAACCGCGATTGTTGAAAATCCTGAAATGAAAGGATTTGAGATTGTCCTTAAAAAAGGTGAATCAGCTGTTGAAGTAGTTATCGATTCAAATGGCAAAATCCTGAAAAAGGAAAACCTGAACACCGAAAATGACGAGGACAATGACTGATGAACCGGTCAAACGACAGGATTAGCATTTGAAACTCAGGACAAATCCGGACAAAGTACCTGATTATCTATCTTATAATACAGGTATTTTGTCATTTTTTTGATTACAAACTCATACCCTCAGGCGATTAGACCATGTAATCTATAAAGCTTGTGTTCTATGGAAGATAAAATAAACTATTTAGTCATACAAGGGAAGCCAACTCAATGAAAAATATTATTGCAGGTTCACTCTTCATAATATCACTGCAGTTCCCCGGTCCATTTAATAATGGAATGAATCTGAATGCACAAAGTGATGCTGTCTGCAATTCAGAAATTATCGCAGTATCACTTATTACCAGATCGCTTGAGCTGCAGCCGACGAAGCAAGAAGGAAAAACAAACTTTTACAGACACGACAGTATTTTCTCCTTTCGATCAAAAAAAGGGTACTTCCCTTCACTTATGCATAACTTTGGGGAACAGGCAGTTGCTCCTCTGCATTTCCGGACCAAAGACTGGTTGCTGACAGGTGCAGCAGCAGGGATAACAGCTGCACTTATTCATTTTGATAATGATATTGACGACTGGGCTACTGTACTGAAACAAAAGCATACATGGATAAATAAAACATCTCCCCTTATTACCGGTTTCGGCAGTAACACCGGATTACTTACTGTTGCTGCATTTGGCTCAGTCAGTGCCGCTTTAAAAAATGAGAAAGGAGTTCAGACAAGTCTGCTTGCCACGCAGGCATTTATAACATCAGGCGTGTGGGTTCAGATAATCAAGCATATGACCTGCAGGGAAAGACCGTTTTCGGCATACATAAACAGCAGGTCGGAAGGAGGTCACTGGTATAAACCACTTACTATGTTCGACCAGGATTATATTCCAAAAAAACCAGGATCCTCTTTCGATGCCTTTCCCTCAGGTCATACTGCTACTGCTTTTTCAATTGCAACTGTCTTTGCAACTCAATATAAGGATATTAAGGCAGTGCCAATTATCAGCTATTCCCTGGCTTCACTTGTTGGCATTTCACGACTGACAGAGCATGAACACTGGGCCTCCGATGTTTTTGTCGGTGCACTGCTGGGTTACGCCTGTGGTAAACAGGTAGTTCATCATTATAATAAAACTCATAAGACAGTATCAGGAGAAACTGTGTCTTACAAAAAAAACAAAGTGCAGGTAAGCCTGGTTCAATTCGGAAACCAGGCTGGAATATCAGTTGTGTTTTAATATGTTGCCAGGGGATAATTCCTTCCGGTCTCCCTTACATCAGACCGGGATAAGTTCAGATAAACCTTTCCTGTCAAGAATAACAATGTCTTTGCCACTGGCAGAGATATAGCCTTCAGCTTCAATCCTGCCAAGTTCCCTTGCCACGGAAGGCCTTGTAACACCAAAAAAAACAGCCAGGTCTCCCTGCGTAAGGTCAAGTCTGAATTTATTACCGAATTTTCCTGACAGGCCAAGGAGATAATGTGCAAGCTTTGAGCGTATTGTCTTAAAGTTCAGAAACCTTATTTTATCAGAGAGAAACTGTGACCTGTTAGATACCATATCAAGAAAATTGATAAGCACCATTTCACTGGTCATGAAAAGTTTCAGAAGATCCTTCCTTTCAATATAAAATAAAACTGAATCAGTTATGGCTACCACATTCACAGGGTATATGTTTCTGTGGCCGAACATAAAGGCAGGTGCCAATGCACCAGGTGCCGGTATGTCTTCAATCTTTATTATCCTGCCATCGTAATCGACCATCTCTCCTTTTACAATTCCTTCGGTTACCATTATGAGCGAACTTACAGGCTCACCGCTCTGTGCTATCATTGTTCCTGCCCTGAAATTTCTTATCCTGTACAAAGTGTTCTTCAGCAGCATCTCAAGTTCTTTTCCCGTTAATCCGCTGAATAGCGGCGACCGGGCCAGTATGTCTGTATCCATTATCTTTTTCTGCAAATCTAAGACAAATGTAACATATGTTACATTTATTCCTGCCCTTTTATATCACTTTTGCAAAAAGAAAAGTATAAGAATGGATAAAAGATGAAAAGGGAGATACTTAAAATAGACGAAGACCTTTGTAACGGTTGTGGCCAGTGTGTACCTAATTGCCATGAAGGAGCTCTTAAGGTGATAGATGGCAAAGTGAGACTGGTGAGTGAACTTATGTGCGACGGACTCGGTGCCTGCATCGGGCATTGTCCCAAAGGTGCCATAACGGTTGAAACAAGGGAAGCTGAACCCTATGATGAGAAAATGGTCATGCGAGAGATGGTAAGAAAAGGCAGAAATACGATACTGGCCCATCTGATGCACCTGAAGGATCATGGGGAAACGGTTTTCCTGAAAGAAGGTGTGACTGAGTTATTAAGCCTGAAGGACAGTCTTTCTTTCGATCCGGAAGAAATCATCAGGGAAGTACATGATAGCGGAATAAAAGTAAATTTAAGAAACACGCAAGATATGAAACTGCAGGATATTAATAATATTGAAGGAGGATGCCCGGGATCGAAGGCTATGGTAATTGAAAAAAATATGCCGGTTGCAACCGCAACAATATCCGGCGACACTCCTTCGGAGTTGAGACAATGGCCTGTTCAGATGCACCTGATAAACCCTTCGGCATCATATTTCGCAGGGGCCGATCTCCTGCTGGCCGCCGATTGTGTTGCATTCTCATCAGGCTCCTTTCACAGCAAATATCTTAAAGGAAAATCCTTAGCCATTGCATGCCCAAAACTTGATCACGGTATGGAATCATATGTTCAGAAACTCACTGCTCTTATCGAAAATGCAAAGGTAAATACAATTAATGTAATGATGATGGAGGTACCATGCTGCAGCGGTCTGCTCCGGTTGGTAAAAGCCGCACAGGCAAATTCATCAAGGAAAGTACCGGTAAAAAGAACAATTATAAGTATAGCCGGTGAAGTGCTTGATGAAGAATGGATATGAACCGGGTATCTGAATTGTATAACCAGCCTGTTACGGTGAAATACAAACCCAATAAGTTAATTTGAACCATAACACATTTTTTAGTATATTTGATAATATCATCACGGTCCTGAAGAATAGTTTTGATCTTAAAAACTCCTCTTTATGGCAGCCCTCAGTTCCTCCGGTATTATTCCTGAAAATGTAGTCTATATAGGCTTTGATATTGGTTCTGTATCATTGAATACGGCTGTCTCGGATGCCGGTAATAATATTCTGGAAGATTTTTACGATTATATTCACGGCAGACCTTTTCATGTTCTAAGGGAAAGGCTCGTATATATCGTTGATAAATACACACCCGGCGCAGTAAAAGGAATTGCCTTTACCGGTTCAGGAGGGAAGCTTGCCGCAGAGCTGACTGGAGGGATTTTCATAAATGAGATAATAGCCCAGGTTAGTTCGACATCTGAACTTTATCCTGAAATAAAAACAGTCATTGAAATCGGAGGAGAAGATTCCAAGCTCATTTTGCTTGAAAAGGATCCTGATAGCGGGAAGTCAGTGCTTTCCGACTTTGAGATGAACAGCATATGTGCTGCCGGCACAGGCTCATTTCTGGATCAGCAGGCCAAACGAATCGGTATATCCATCGAAAAAGAATTTGGAGAACTGGCTTTAAAATCGGTCAGTCCGCCAAGGATTGCAGGACGATGCAGTGTATTTGCCAAAAGTGATATGATCCATCACCAGCAAATTGCAACACCGGTTCATGATATTGTTGCCGGTCTCTGTTTCGCCCTTGCAAGAAATTTTAAAAGCACCGTAGCAAGGAGCAAAGAAATACTTAACCCGGTATTGTTTTCCGGTGGTGTTGCTGCCAACGCCGGTATGGTAAGAGCTTTCAGGGAGACACTTGACCTTAACGGGAACAAACTTATTATTTCACCTTATCATGCTTCTATGGGTGCCATAGGTGCCATTTATTATGCAAGGTCAGATTGCAGGGCGATGAATCCTTTCAACGGGCTCAATAAGCTCGACAAATATCTTTCACTAAGCTCATCCTCATTCATAAGTCTTCCCAGGCTGAAAGAGTCTGAAGCCGTATACAAAAAGAATATCTTCCCCGGGAAAAACGGCCGGGAAAAAATACCCGTATATCTTGGCCTTGATATAGGATCGTTGAGCACCAATATTGTACTGATCGACAGCAGGCACAGGATAATAGCCAGGAGGTACCTGCCGACGGCAGGAAAACCACTGGAAGCAATACAAAAGGGTCTTAGCGAAATATATAATGAAACAGGAAACAATATTAATGTTGTCGGGGCCGGATCTACAGGTTCGGGTCGTTACCTGACCGGCGATTTCATAGGAGCCGACCTCGTTGTTAATGAGATAACTGCACAGGCAACCGCAGCAATCGATTATGACCCGCTTGTTGACACTATCTTTGAGATAGGCGGACAGGACTCAAAATACATAAGTATCGAAAATGGAGTGGTTACCGACTTTGAGATGAATAAAGTATGTGCTGCCGGTACAGGTTCCTTCCTTGAGGAGCAGGCTGAAAAACTTAATATTAATATCGTGGAGGAATTCGGAAAACTGGCACTTGAAGCCGGGGAACCTGTTAAAATGGGTGACCGTTGTACAGTATTCATGGAATCGGATCTTAATTCTTTCATGCAAAAAGGAGCCAAAAGCAAAAACCTGATCGGTGGACTGGCATATTCAATTGTATATAATTATCTGCAGAAAGTAGTTGGTGACAGGCGTGTAGGGCAAAGGATTTTCTTCCAGGGTGGTGTAACTAATAATAAAGCTGTTGTGGCAGCCTTCGAGCAGGTTCTTGGCAAAAAAATAATCATTCCTCCGCATTTTGATGTCACAGGAGCCATAGGTGCTGCTATACTGGCAAGTGAATCAGTTAAAAAGTGCAGGACAACCCGTTTTAAAGGTTTTGATATCAGGAATGCAACTTATAAGGTCAGCCGGTTTACGTGCAAAACCTGCATAAACAATTGTGAAATAAGCAGGGTAAAAATTAACGGAGAAAAAATCTCCCTGTATTACGGAGGGAGATGTGAAAAGTATGAAACCGGTAACAGAAAGAATAAGCGTACTGATATACCAGATCTGTTTGCAAAGAGGACTGATATGCTTATGGAAGGATATGCCGGGGAAGAATCATACAGGTCAACAACAATTGGTATTCCCAGGGCTCTGATGGTCTTTTACCAACAATTCCCTTTCTGGCGTACTTTCTTCGAGATGCTGGGGTTCACTGTTATTCTTTCACGTGAATCGGACAAGGTCCTTGTAACAAAATCGCTTGAATCGGTCGCGGCTGAGACATGCCTTCCGGTAGAATTGATCCATGGTCATGTTGAAGACCTTATCAGCAAGGGGGCAGATTTTATTTTCCTTCCGTTTATTGTAAATGGCAAGGAGAAACATGGAAACCCAACAAGCAATTGCAACTGCCCATGGATACAGACCTATCCATTCATGGTAAAATCCGCCTTCAGGGGGAAAATTGATGAATCAAGACTGCTGATGCCCACTCTTCATTTCAGATATTTTTCATCAGCACTAACAGGTGAGTTAATCAGTTATTTTCATGAAAAGTTCGGAATCCGGAGGGAGGATATTAAAAGGGCAATAAGAAAGGCTGATGAGATACAGTCTGCTTTTGAAAAAAGACTTGTTGATTACGGCAGAAGGATACTTAAGGAGGTGCCCGCAGACTGTCGTCCTGTAATCCTGTTGGGCCGGCCATATAACTGCAGCGACCCTTATCTAAACCTTGGTCTTACTGAGAAGCTTATCAGCCAAAACGTAATGCCTGTTCCGGTAGATATGCTGGATCTGTCGCCTTATAATATATTCCCTTGCTACCGTAATATGTATTGGCCCAACGGTCAGAAAATAATTGCCGCTGCGCAGCATGTGGCAAGGCATAACAATTTATTTGCTGTTTATATCAGTAACTTCAGGTGTGGCCCTGATTCATTTATATGGCATTATGTTTCTGAAGAACTAAAGGGAAAACCCTTCCTTCATCTCGAGGTTGATGAGCATTCAGCAGATGCCGGAATGGTAACACGTATAGAAGCCTTTCTCGACAGCCTGAAGGGTTATGAGAAAAAACGGAAAACAGATTCAATAATATTCCGTCCACGACCGGGCCAGGCGGCTCCGGATCATTCAAGGGTTCTTTACTTTCCTTATATGAACGATTCAGCTTATATGATAGCCGCTGCTGCACGCAGTTGTGGTCTCCGGTCAGAAGTACTTCCCAAACAAACCGAAGAGGATCTTGCTCTCGGGAGGAAGTATACCACTTCTAAAGAGTGTTTTCCAATGATTTGCACCACAGGAAGCTTTCTGAAGAAGCTGACGGAGCCGGGAGCCGATCCGGCAAAAATGAGTTTTTTTATGCCGGATCATAACGGTCCCTGTCGCTTCGGACAATATAACCAGTTTCACAGGGTACTGTTCGACCGGCTGGGATTTGGTAAAGCAGAACTGTTAACACCGTCAAACGATACAGCTTATAAAGACATTGCAGGAAGCAGCTCAGCAAAATTCAGGCTTAATGCCTGGAAAGGATTTGTAGCTGCTGATTACCTGCGGAGAATAAGAAGGGAAACACGGCCTTATGAGTCGGTAAGGGGAGAATCGGATAAACTATATGAAGAATGCCTGCAACGCCTTGTTAAATGTGTTGAAAACGGTGCAGGAGGTCTTCAAAAAATCCTTAGGGGAATAGCATATGATTTCAGTAAAATTCATATCGACAGAAGTACCAGGAGGCCCGTGGTGCTTGTCATAGGTGAAATATTTATGCGCGACAACGCACCCTGTAACGGCGGTATATCTGATCGGCTGGAAGCATTGGGTACAGAGGTGCTTGTAGCACCATTCTCCGAATGGATAACTTACTCAACATACCGTTTTACACGCGACAGCAAATGGAAGAATGACTTAAAGGGCATTATAAGCTCAAGCATCCAGGGTGCAGGGCAGGAAATAGTTTCCAGGTCTCTCCTTGGCGGAATCAGGAAATATGTTGATGAGGGTAAAGATGTCACTTTGGATGAAATGCTTGTCTCATGTGGCAAATATGTAAGCAGCTTCTATGATGGAGATCCAGCAATAGCACTTGGAACATCCGCCGTACTTGCAGAAAGGGGCATCTCAGGTATTGCTGCCATATTGCCATTTACATGTATGCCTGGTACATTGATAGCTTCTGTGAGCGACTCATTCAGGAAAGACCATAACAATATTCCATTTATTAACATACCGTACGACGGGCAGGATTCCGTTTCAATTGACACACGCCTTCAGGCATTTGTCTTCCAGGTTAAGGAATTTAATTCCGCTATACTTCATACAGAGGAGCCTGAGAGATTATCCGCCATATAGTATGCACATTTTATAGCCTGATTAGGTTATCAGTCTGAAACCAAGTCGTGTAAGTATCTTTGAATGTCCGGGCAGATGGTTCCGCAACTTAACCATGTAGGAGGGAAACTCCCTTCTCAGCGGATATTGCCCCCTCTGACTCTCAAAACCGGAAGGATTATCACGCAGTTTCCTGTCATCATCTTCAACGGAATAGGTATGAAAAACAGCTTCTGCGGTAATGTCCTCCGTCGATTTACCATGGCAATCCAGTTCAATCTGAGGTACCGGAGGTAACGGCACATCATTTGGATACCAGCTATTTAAAGGAAGTCCGAAAAATGCGCTAAGTGCATTTACCGCCATTGATGTTCCATTGGCTTTACCATCTGCAGAGTATCCTGCTATATGAGGAGTGGCAATAAAAACATTACTCATCAGCTCAGTATCAATATCCGGCTCATTTTCCCAGACATCCAGGACAATACCAGCCAGACGTCCTTCTGCCATGGCCTTTTTAAGAACCAGGTTGTCAGCCACCTCCCCCCTTGAAGTATTAAAAAGCCAGGCATCGCGCTTCATCAACCCTATAGTATCATTACCTATAAGGTGATATGTACGGTCATCTCCTGTAATATTAAGTGGTACATGTAGTGTCACTATATCAGATTCTTTCAACAAATGTTCCAGTGAAACAAATTTTGCACTTCCTTCTCTCCTCTCCCTGGGCGGATCGTTTACCAGTACACTCATTCCAAGTATCCCTGCCACTTCCGCCACTTTGGATCCGACATTTCCTGCTCCTACCACGCCTAAGGTCTTGCCTTTTAAACTGAATTGCCTGTCACGCTCCAGCTTCAGCAGGGCGGCAGTAATATATTGTTTAACAGAGGATGAATTACAACCGGGGGCATTCGTCCATTCTATACCTGCAGAATGACAATAATCCGAATCAATATGATCAAATCCAATTGTTGCCGTTGCGATAAACTTAACTGAGGTACCTTTCAGAAGGTCTTCATTACACTTTGTCCTGGTCCTTATTATAAGGGCATCAGCATCCTTCACAATAAGGTTCGTAAAATCACCTCCCTTAAGATATTTCACTTCGGCCCAGGGTTCAAGCACTCCCTTTAAAAAAGGTATCCTGTCATCGGCTATTATTTTCAATACTGCCATTGTCTGCCTGGTTATTCCTTTTATACAAGTCCTTAAAGCAAAAGTATTATCAAGGTTCTACAAGTTCCTGACCCACTATTTTCATCTCGTTCAACAGATATCCCGCACCTGCAAATTTATCTATCAGGAAAAGAGCATACCTGATATCAAGGCTGATGTTACGGCTCTGATCAGGATTATATGCCAGGTCGCTTGCCACACCTTCCCAGGCCCTGTCGAAATTTATTCCTATAAGCTGACCTTCTCCATTTATTACCGGACTTCCTGAATTACCACCGGTTGTATGGTTATTGGCAATAAAGCAAACGGGTACATCGCCATCCTGTGCATATGGTCCGAAGTCTTTAACCCTGTACAGTTCCTTAAGCTTTTCAGGAACCTTATAGTCGTAAATGTCGGGGTTGTCTTTCTCCATAATACCTGTAAGTTCGGTATGATTTGTAAAAAAAACGGCATCTCTCGAATAATAACCTTTTATATTTCCATAAGCAACTCTTAGTGTTGAATTTGCATCAGGATAGAAAACCCTGTCCTTTTCAAATTCCATCTGAGCAGTCATATAAAGCCTGTTAAGAGCCTGAATGCTTTCATTTAACCTGCCCAGTTCAGGCCTGATATTCTCTGAAAGAAAATCGGAAACACTTGTTATCAGAAGGTAGAAAGGATCCTTATTGAGTTTTGAAAGGTCCGAATAGCGGAAATTCTTAACAAAATTATCAAACCTTGCCTGGTCTGTAAACACCGAAACCGGGTAGAGCTTACCGGCCAGCGTGGCGAAATCGCCCCTGCACTCCTTCTTTAATCTCTTGTATGCAGGTGCCTGCCATTTTTCATCCAGGGTATTTCCATACATGGCCAAAACAGCAGTAAAGAGCTTTTTATCAGTATTATAGTTATAGTTTTTAAAGAATCCCTTACCAGCCTGGATAAGGTTTATTTTCATTGTTTCAATCTTATCATCCGCCGCCTTTTCCTCAAAAAGCTTTGCCAGGGCCACCATATTACGTGCAAATGATACTGCTTCTGCGCCATAATAGTTAAATACCTCATTGGTGTAGCTGTTAACAATATTATACTCTTCTAGTTCCGAATATAGTTCCCTGTACCGGGGCAGGACACTTCCATATTTTGCCTTTCGTGATGCATCGGCACCGATCCATTCACTTATTCTTTTCTCATATGCTTTCTTTTTCTCTATGGTACCCATTTTATCAAGACCCTGATCCTCACCTATCCATCTCTTCCACGAATTTGCTATCCCTGATTTCTTTGCTGAATACTGGATACGTATCAGAGGATCAGTATTCATTGCCTCTTCCATTATGTCTATCTTTTTGGTCCGTATCTCTATCAACTTGGGATTCATATAATTCCGTATCATCTCAATATGATATGAAGGAACATATTCGGCTGTGGAACCAGGGTAGCCAAATACCATTGTGAAGTCCCCTTCCTTAACTCCTTTGAGAGATATGGGGAAAAAATACGCCGGTTTAAAAGGCACATTGTCTCCAGAATAATCTGCAGGTTTATTGTCTTTCCCGGCATAGATCCTGAAAAGTGAAAAATCGCCTGAGTGACGGGGCCATATCCAGTTGTCCGTTTCACCGCCAAATTTACCTATTGCTGATGGTGGAGCACCCACAAGTCTTATATCCCTGTATGTTTCATTTACAAAGAGGAAATACTGGTTCCCCATATAGAATGGTCGCACAAAAGCTGAGTAATCAGTGCCTGCCACAGCATCCTTAACAATCTCATCAATGTTACTGCTTATTACCCTGTCGCGTTCCTCATCATTCATATTATCGTCCACACCCTTAAGAACCCTGGCTGTAACATCTTCCATCCTTTTTAGAAAAGTAACTGTAAGGCCGGGGTTTGGAAGCTCCTCCTGTCTCGACATTGCCCAGAATCCATTGGTAAGATAATCGTGCTCGAGCGTGGAATGTTTTTGTATCTGTCCGTAACCACAATGATGGTTTGTTATCACCAGGCCTTCAGAAGAAATTACTTCTCCTGTGCACCCTCCTCCAAACCTGACAACCGCATCCTTCATGCAGGCTTTATTAACGCTGTATATATCTTCGGCACTCAGTTTGAATCCCTTTTCCTGCATAAGTTTAATATTATATTTTTCAATAAGCAGGGGAATCCACATTCCCTCATCAGCCCTGATGGCCTGTGGCATAATTGATATAAGCATAAGACAGCTTATAAGAAATCTGTTTCTCATGAGTTATTTGTTTTATGTGTTTATATTTATCTGTCCTGGTTTTACTTGCCTTTAACCCCGATTTAATGGCGGGTATCAGCCTGTTCATTCTCTTTTTGGCATAGAGTGTTTACCAATCAAATCCTGCAGTACAGCATACAGTTTTTGAACAGGGAGTCCTACAACATTAAAATAAGAACCCTCAATACGGCTGCAGGCTATTAAGCCAATCCACTCCTGTATGCCATATGCTCCCGCTTTATCATAGGGGCTGAATTTATCTATATAAAAATTTATCTCTTTGTCAGATAGCTGTTCAAAGGTAACCTTTGTTGTTTCTGAGAAAGTCACTTCTTGAGATATACTCATTACGGAAACACCGGTAATGACCTCATGCGTATTTCCTGATATTTCTTTAAGCATGGCTATGGCATCTTCACGATCAGCTGGTTTCCCAAGAACGCGGCCATTGCACCACACAACCGTATCTGCTGTAATAAATATCTCATTCTCCGATATATCGTCGCGAAAGCACAAAACTTTTTCATGAGCGACGTGCCTGGCTATCTCTTCTCCTGTTAACCCGCCTGGATAGGTCTCGTCAAAGTCTTTGCTCACGATCTCAAACCTGAGGCCTGTCTCTTCCAGGAGTTGTTTTCTCCTTGGGGACCCTGAGGCAAGGATTATTCGCAAATTACCATCATTGACGCTGTGCATAATCAGATAAGGTTCCAGGTTAATATTACTTTTACCACAACTGAATAAAGAATACCGGTAAACATAACAAACTTCATAATACTGCTGGCACTATGAAGATGCTCCTTTTTGGTTCCGGTTACTAACCTGAAAACAGTTATTACAAGTGGTAACACTATGGCTACCGTAATATATATCAGTGTTATTTTATCAAAAAGAAAATAATACCATGCAATGTAAAGAAGGACAATAGTTATTACTATCAGGCTGATGGATACTATCTTTGAAGAAAGGATACCTATAACAACAGGAACTGTATTCCTTCCGTATGCCTTATCTCCTTCAAAATCCTCAATGTCTTTAATTATTTCACGTGTCAGGGTTGTAAGAAAAGCAAACAGTGCAAACCCGGCCACCCAGTAGAAGATGAAATTCAGCGATGGTACCGATGTTGCATGAACAGTATAATACCTGTACAGAGCCGGCCATTCGTAGAGCACAACAAGGAGGGGAACCATAGCAGTGAGAAGAGCAACTATTATATTACCTATCAGGAACTGACGTTTATAGCTGGCAGAATAGAAATACAGGAGACCGGAAACAAGCAGGAAAAGCACACCCATCATAGTATAGCCCGATTTCCAGGAAATAAAAAAACCGATAAGTACCCCTGCCAGGTTCAATACATTATGCCACATCATTGCATGCCTTCGGGGTATCCTGGTACCGACAATCACCCTGCCTTTATTTATAAGATCAGTTTTTATATCGAAATAATCGTTTATCACATATCCTCCTGCTGTAATCAGTACTGTAGCAAGGACGAGAAGCACAAAATCGTACCATGGGAATCTGAGAGTCATATTAACAGTCTCTCCCGATCCTTCATTCATTATAACCCCTACCCTGTTTATGAGCGTTGCTATAATGGCATAACGCATCAGTACCATAGTAAGGATTACTATGACTAGGTTCTTCCATCTGATCAGTTTAAAAAATTCTTTCATAGATTACCATGTAAATGCATCAGGATCCATCCAGTTCTTGTGCAGTCTCAGTACCTGTTCAATGACATCCCTCACACATCCTTCTCCTCCTTTTTTATCAGAGATATACCTGGCAAGTTCCTTTATCTCGCTGTCGGCATCGGAAGGACAAACAGGAACCCCTGCTTTTTTCATTACTTCAAAATCGGGGATATCATCACCCATAAACAGTACCTCAGACTCATGAAGATCATATTTTCTCAGGAACAGGTCAAAATGTTTAATTTTCAACCTGCTGTTAAGGTAAACATCGGTGACTCCAAGCCTCTTGAGTCGTTTCTGGTATTCTTTTGAATTGTTTCCCGAGATGATACCGACTCTGTAGCCTTTTTTGACAGCCAGTTGAATAGCATAACCATCCCGGAGATTAACTGTCCTTGAAGGTACACCGAAAGCATTAAGACCAATGGTCTGAAGAGACAGAACTCCATCGATATCGAACACGAAAGCCTTTACCTGTGCCAGGTCTTCCTTAAAATTGGTCATTCACAGCTTCTTTTTATAATAATTAATGACCGCAAGAGTCAGATCATTATATATCTTTTGCAAATCAGGTGAGAAAGATAATAATTCCAAATGTTTTTCAATAGTATTAAAATCATTTCGTACAGCCGGACCGGTCTGTGATCTTTCAGGGCCGTCTTCAAGTGCTTTGTTAAATGTTTCCCGTATCAATGGCTCGAGGATATCCATTTCAAATCCACCTTTGGCCGCTATATCTCGTGTAAGTGTGAGCAAATGATTGGTGAAGTTGCACGCAAATACTGCTGCCAGGTGTAACCATCTCCTGTGCTCACTGTCAGCATAGTATACCCTTGATCCGATGCCTTCAGCCAGGTCCCGTAACTGCAAGGTCGACCTTTCATCGGTTGATTCTATCAGTACCGGAAGACCGGAGAAATCCACCTCCCTGCCTGCTGAAAATGTCTGCAGAGGATAAAAGACTCCCTTTCTTACAATATGACCGGGGAAAACATCCATGCCACTACTCCCGGAGGTGTGTGCTACAAGTATATCTTCCGGTATCTTCAGAGAGTCAAGTACACCTGTAAGTTCATGGTCAGGGACCGCCACAAGTACTATTGTGGTTGCCGGGAGTATCTTCAGTTGGGGTGACCACTGTGCTCTGCAAGCTTCAGCCAGCAGCATTCCCTTTTCCGGTGTTTGTGATATTATCGTATTGATCTTACACCCCGAGCCGTAAAGTTCCCTGCACAAGGCACCAGCTACTTTTCCGGCTCCTATAAAAGTTATAACATTCTGTGGCATCAGGCAATTTTTCAGAAATATACAAAATTGTCATCAAATTAAAAGAAATCCCATCCCGTGATGCTCCGGTGAGGGCAGGCCCTGAAAGAATGAATATTGCTAAATGTACTGCTTCATCATTGTCTATCACCCGCTCCTTTTCCTCCATCCGGCTCTGAAAGAGCCAAAGATGAATAAGCCCTGGTGTAGCCAGGGGTGAGGCTGATAATCAAACCTTTACAGCCCTAAAGGAGCTGAAGATACTGATCAGTGAATGGGATAATAAAGAGCGGGGCAGAACGAGCTGTTACTTTAAACAGAATCACTCCCGCTGAAACGATATACTATTTCCCGTAAGGATTAATACTTATATCAGTACCCTTAACCTGATATACCTTATAGTAGGAACCGTACGCTGAACTGCTTGCCTGCATAACATAATTACAGTCCCAGAAAACATCGCCCGATACGTCAAGTATGTCACCGCTGTTATACTTTGACAGTTTGGGATACATCTCTCCCGGGTTACAAAAATTATACTGTGAATATGGGTCAACTGTAAGAGTGAAATAGATACTTGAGCCGTTATCAGTAAAATAAACATAGGCCTGAGAACTGGTCAGGGTATACAGAACATCTCCGTCACAACCGCATTTTGCCTGCTTTTTGCAACCTGCGTACGAAAACAGGGGAGCAAGGACAATAAGGGCAACAAAAAGTTTTCTAACTATATTAATTCTCATCTCAGAAATGTCTTTATTGATTACTGTTATATGCTGACAAAGTAATACTATATTTCATTTATAACAAAAAAATAAGCCGTCAAAACGAAAATATTGACGGCTTACATATGTGGAGTTTAGAGCAAAATTACGCCTGAGCGGTCGGACCACCGAAATTAAGCGGCATAGCGGGTCCTGATCCTTTCACTTCCTTAATTGTACCATGCACAGACTCATACTTGGCAATGTTATCTTCAAGTGCAGCCACAAGTCGTTTGGCATGCTCAGGGGTAACTATTACCCTTGATTTAACCTGTGCTTTTGGTATACCAGGCATTATGCGAACAAAATCAATTACAAATTCTGAAGCAGAATGAGTTATCACTGCCAGGTTGGAATAAGTACCCTGGGCCACTTCTTCGTTTAGTTCAATGCTTATTTGTGAAGGATTTTTCTGATCATTCATAACAATACTTTTTATAACTTTTCTGCCTCTACCCCGGGTTCATTCTCTCTTTCAGCACCAACAAGGCTTTCATATTCCTCCAGCGATCCTACAATGATACTGTTATACTGTCGCTGTCCTGTTCCGGCAGGAATAAGGTGTCCAACGATGACATTCTCTTTCAGACCCTCAAGCCTGTCAATTTTACCCAGTATGGCAGCTTCATTAAGCACCTTGGTAGTCTCCTGGAATGAAGCTGCTGAGAAGAAGCTCTTAGTCTGCAATGAAGCTCTCGTTATACCCTGCAATACCTGGCTTGAGGTTGCGGGTATTGCATCTCTCGACTCAACTGTTTTAAGGTCGCGACGTTTTAACATAGAGTTTTCATCTCTCATCTTACGTGCCGATATTATCATACCCGGTCGCAGTGTCTGTGAATCGCCCGGATCCATAACAACTTTCTTGCCATAAATCCAGTCATTTTCATCCATGAACTCAATCTTGTCGACAATCTGTTTTTCAAGGAATTTAGTGTCGCCCGGATCAACGATCTCAACTTTACGCATCATCTGACGTACGATGATCTCAAAGTGTTTATCATTAATCTTAACACCCTGTAATCTATAGACTTCCTGGATTTCATTAACAATATATTCCTGGACCTTTGTGGGCCCTTTAATAGCCAGGATGTCGGCGGGGGTAATTGCCCCGTCGGACAGTGGTATTCCGGCTTTAACATAATCATTTTCCTGGACAAGTATCTGTTTTGACAGGGGAACGAGATATTTCTTTATCTCATCAGTCTTTGATTTAATGCTTATTTCCCTGTTTCCTCTTTTTATCTTACCGAAAGTAACCTCTCCGTCTATTTCTGAAACTATAGCCGGGTTGGACGGGTTACGTGCCTCAAACAGTTCGGTAACCCGCGGCAGACCACCGGTGATATCACCTGATTTACCAACTGCACGCGGTATTTTGGCAAGCACCTCTCCTGCTTCAACCATAGAATCGGTATCCACTACAAGGTGTGAGCCCACAGGGAGGTTATATACCCTGAGTTCCTCTCCTTTTGGAGAAAGGATCTTAATAGCCGGGTTTTTTGTTTTGTCGCGGCTTTCAATAATAACCTTTTCCTTGAAACCTGTCTGTTCGTCAGACTCTTCACGGAATGTAATACCCTCAATAAGATAATCATAGCCAATCTTACCGGAGAGTTCGGAGATAATAACAGCGTTGAAGGGGTCCCATTCACATATTAGTTTGCCCTTTTCAACCTCCTGCCCCGGTTTGATATATAATTTGGATCCGTAAGGTATTGTGTGTGTTGTAAGTGCAATACCAGTTTTCTTGTCTATTATCCTCAGTTCGGCAAGACGACCGATAACTATATCGATATCGCCTTTTTCGATATCATTCTTAGGTACTGTCCTCAGCTCGTCGATTTCGGCTATACCGGCATAACGGGCAACGAGTCTTGATTCGGTTGTTAAATTGGAAGCGGTACCACCCACGGGGAAAGTACGCAGTGTAAGCTGGGTTCCGGGTTCACCGATACTCTGAGCCGCTATAACGCCAACTGCCTCTCCAATCTGCACCATACGGCCTGTTGCCAGGTTACGCCCGTAACATTTAGCACATACACCCTTCTATGACTCACAAGTAAGCACCGAACGGATATCGACCTGATCAATAGGAGAATCCTCAATCTTCCTGGCCAATTCTTCTGTAAGTTCTTCACCTGATTCAACAATAAGTTCACCTGTAAGCGGGTGATACACATTATGAACCGTTGTACGTCCGAGTATCCTTTCAT
>JBJKPQ010000040.1:0-5534 GCA_046706305.1 Bacteroidales bacterium | reverse complement strand
GATGACAGGGCTGCTAATGGTTGACAGGGGGTAATGAGGTGCGGCGTTTTGTGGATGCATTGATGGCAAATTGGATATTTGGGCAAAACGCCGCACCTCATTACCCCACCCGTTCTTCCAGACACTGTCATCCTGAATGGAGCGAAGCGTAATGAAGGATCTCCACGGTTTTGCAGGATGTCAATTCTGTGGTTCCTGAAATGGAAGTATATCATTAGCGTAATGAAGGATCTCCAAAATGTTTAATTAAAGTTAATTAAATCAATGCTTATAGATTGATGTATTAAGAAGTAAGTCACCAATTTGCAAAACGTTGAAAAGTCTTCCGACACCCCGGATTGCTATCCGTGCTTTAATATTCATAATTCAAAAAATTTCAGAATTTTAAATAGAAATCCTTCGTAAGGGTTTTATACTCCTCCGTGAAATCATGTCTTTTCCCGTATTCGATTGTCAGGAAACTTTCTTTTGGAGGCAGTTGCTGCCGACTGAAAGAAAGTATAAGTCTTCTGACTTCAGAGGTTGGAAGTGGTCTGACCTTTACGATGGAATTGCAGTAAAGGCCATATGATGATGCTTCGGCAATAAAAATATTGCCTTCTGCATAAGGCATGATAAGCTGGAAACTGCCATCCCTGGAAAGTAGTCTCGTTACTCCTTCAAGCAGATCTTCGGTTGACAGTGCCGTGTTATGTCTGGCTGCTGATTTTCTCGGATCGGGACATTTGAGAGAGTTAGTAAAAAAAGGGGGATTGGTTACTATAAGATCATATTTTCCTCCCGGCGGAACAAAATGCTGAAGGTCAGTCTCCAGGGCAGAGATCCTGTTGCCAAAGGGGCAGCCATTAATATTTTCCACAGCCTGAAGAAATGATTCCCTGTCAGGTTCAATAGCAGTAATCGAAGCATTGCATCTCTGAGCAAGCATTAAAGCAATAAGGCCTGTACCCGTACCGATATCCAGTATAGTCTGCCTGCCGGCGACACCGGCAGATGCACCCAGAAGTACACCATCGGTGCCTACCTTAAAGGCACACCTGTCTTGTCTTATTACAAACTGTTTGAATGCAAAGTAATTATTCGGCATAAAAAAGGCAGGGTTGTGTATGAACCTGCCTGCAAAGTAATAAAAATAAATTAGCACGGATTTGCAAATCCGTGCTAACATACTCAAAGATATAAGAATCCTATTTAGCCACCTTTACTCCTATCATTCTGCTCTGATCCCTGATAATGAGAATTCCGTCTGACAATGCAGGAGGTGCCCAGTTCTGTGTAGAACCAGATCCTTCTTCCTTCAGAAGTTCAGACTTTGCCAGTGGTTTAAAAGCATTCGGATCGGGCTGAATGAGATACAGGGTATTACGTCCGTCAGTGGCCAGAAGTAATCCATCAGCAGCAATAATTCCCCCCTTGTCAAAAGCAGGATTTCTCCCGGTCTTCCATTTTACCTGTCCGTCCATGCTCATACATACAAGACCGTCCTTTCGCTCATTGGTAGAATATTGTGCATAGAAGTTACCCTGGTAAAGTACCGGAGGCTGAGTATGAGCTCCGAAATCAGGATTTTTATATAGTTCTGTTACACCATAGCTGCCATCACTTTTCTTTTCTACTTTAATCATGGCCGATCCGGCTTCATAACCTCCGGAAATAAGCATTTTCCCGTCACCTGCATCTACTGCACAGGGAACCGGAATGCGGCACTGCCACCCTGTATATTCCCAGAGTATTTTACCTGTCAGGGGCTCTATACCCACAACCTTTCCTCCGCTACCTGACCTGCCTGCAGATGCTGATATCATAACAACATGTTCCTCATTTCCTATTTTTACCGGCGTCGGACTGACATAGCCTACGGGTCCGACAGACGGTGTTTTCCATTTTACATTGCCTGTAAGCTTATCATAAGCTACGACGCCTGCCTCCGGTGCCTGGGAAGCGATTATTAACAGATCACCATAGATAAATGGACACTGAGAGATTGCCCATGTTGGAATCTGTCCGCCCCCGTAATCTTTCCATACATTTTTGTTCCATACCGGTTTATGAGTATTGATATCCACACAATAAAGATCACCGTAAGGTCCGCATGAATAAACGTAATTCCCATCAACTACAGGTACGCTTCTCGATCCCGGAAACATTACTGATCCCGGTGCATCATAGGCAAAGTTCCAGAGCTCTTTTCCGTTCTTCAGGTCAAAACACCTGAGATTGTCACCCACCTTATCATCCCGGTCGAGTAAATACACCTTGCCATCTTTTGCAACAGGTCCTCCGTAACCTATTCCGACACCAACAGACCAAAGCACTTCAGGCCCCTTTTCAGGCCATGTCCGCAGAAGATCTTTCTGAGGTGATATACTGTTCCTGTCAGGACCCAGGTACTGTGGCCAGTCCTGTGCCTGGATATTCATCATAAAAGACAGCATAAGAGCTCCAAGGATATAAGCTTTATTTTTTTTCATTTTCATAGTGGTTTATATGTTTCAATATCGGCATCCGATGAATTAGCAATGATCAGGTTCATTTTTAGTTAACAAAAGAGGCATGGTCCGACATTAATTTGCATTATAACATGGTCACCTCAGTTGTATTAGTATTGTTTTGTACTAATGTTACAAAAAATCCTGGTATTATCAGTACCTGCCAGCGCAAAAAGGAAAAAACGGCATCCCAACACGAAAAAACAGGTTGCGGATTAATCACCAATCCCATCTCTTTCAAAACAAAGCCGTCAAGCCCCTGGAAATCATTTATCATTAACCATCCAGGCTTTAAACTCGGCCGCCTTATTTTTGCTTACGTAAATCCGTTCAGGGGGTTCAGCATCAATATTAATAAGCAACCTGCTGTCAAACCATATAGTAATATTTCTAACGCTTTCCCTAGCCAGTATATATTGCTTATTTGCTCTTATAAAATCTGAAGGGTCAAGTGAAGCCTGTATCTGCTCCAGTGATTTAAAATAAGGCAGGAACGAACCGTTTCTCAGGTAGATCCTTGTTTTTTTGTCTGTAGAATAGAAAAAAGATATATCCTTAATATCCACGGGTTTGAGTTTGTCCCTGACAGGTACCAGAATCTTATCAGCATATTTCTGTGTCGAAGTAAGTTGTCTTAACTGGGATAAATAATCCAGGAGGTCACGACTTGTGAGCTTCTCAAATTTTTGAAGAGCCCTTTTAACCTCCTCGGTTTTAATGGGTTTTAACAGATAATCTATACTGTTAACCCTGAAAGCTTCAATTGCATACTCGTCATATGCAGTAGTAAAAATAACAGGTACCTCCAGATCGATCTTGCTGAAAATTGTAAAAGCCGAACCGTCAGAAAGGTGTATATCCATGAAGATAAGATCAGGAAGCTGATTTACTTTCAACCACTGGATTGTCTGCCTTATACTCTCGGTATTACCGGCTATAATAATTCCGGGATCTGTCTGGAAAAGTATATCCTTCAGGTTATCATAAGCAGCTGTTTCATCTTCAACTATCAGTATTCTCATCTTCTTTTCCTTTTAAGGGAAGGTAAACAGTAAATCTCGACCCGTCATTTTTTATCCTGATCTGGCTGTTCATTAACATGTGAAACCTGTTTTCAAGGTTTTTAAGTCCTGTACCGTTAGAGTCAGGATCTGATATCTTGGGATATATCGGATTTGATACTGACAGTTCCATCCGGTCGTTAAGACAGATATTGGCTACCATGTGATGTTCACTGTCGATAGTGTTATGTATCACAACATTTTCTATCAATGGCAGCAGGGAAAGCACCGGCAGCTTAAGCTTTCTCATCTCATCCGGGACATTAATACTGAAAACAAGTTTATTGGCAAATCTTATTTCCATCATATAAAGGAACGATTTAAGAAATTCAAGTTCCTCTCCAAGAGAAACAAGACCCTTATTATCACTTCTCAGAATATACCTGAAAACATCAGAAAGCTTATTTACATATTCAAGTGCCAGCTCCGGTTTATTTTTCCTTATAATCGATGTAAGGCTGTTAAGTGAGTTAAAAAAGAAATGCGGGTTTATCTGGTTAGTAAGAGCTGTATACTGGCTTTGAAGGTTTTCAATTCTTAATTGTTCAATTTCCTGTTCCTTCCTTCGCTGTTCCGAATACAGGAACAGAACATGCCCGATAAGCGAGCTGAAAAAGAACATAACAAGGAACTGGAAGATAAGCAATCCCGAATACCATTCCTTTTTGGGGCTGAATAATATGGAAATGCTTATATAAACAAGATATGCTGCTACAGACAATAAAAAGGCATTCAACAACCTTCTCTGTAAGGTAGGAGCGCCATCTTTTCTCAGGTTATATTGAAGCAGAAGCCATATTAAACCTGAAAAATAAAGGTATCTGAATGTAAAAAAGAGAATCTGCGCCAGATGTTTCGCAGGGCCAAGGTAATCCCATTCCAGGGAAAAGATGGTAATATTCGGGTAAATTATGAATACTGCCATCAACAGGCTTATCATCAGGATCCTGTATGATCGCTTTCTGTTGTGCAAGTCTGCCCTGAAATCAAAATCCAGAAGACTGATTTTCTTCATTATCAGGCCGGTCAGTTAAATTGTTATCAAATATAATATTTACTCCTTAACATTCGGCAAATATTAAATTCACAAGCTATACATTATAACTAAACCTTCCTTAAAAAGAAAAAAAACTGAAAGAACACGAAATACGAAAGGGTTGTTCAGCGTCCGGTCAGTTTCTGAAGTGCATCAGGATAGCGTCCGCCCTGTATTTTGATTTTGGATGTTGCTTCATTTATAAGTGCCAGGTCATCTGAAGAGAGTCTGACAGCGACCGACCCCAGATTTTCTTCCAGCCTTTCCTGTTTACGTGTTCCCGGTATAGGAACGATCCATGGCTTTTGTTCCAGCAGCCAGGCCAGTGCAATCCGGGCAGGTGTTGCTTTCTTACCTGCTGCTATGTTGTTGAGCAAGTCTACAACGGCCTTGTTTGCCACACGGTTTTCCACAGTAAATCGCGGCACGTTGCTTCGAAAATCGGTTTTTTCGAAAGATGTGTTTTCATTTATCTTCCCGGTGAGAAATCCTTTCCCGAGAGGACTGAAAGGAACAAATCCTATCTCCAGCTCCTCAAGCAGCGGGATTATTTCCTTTTCAGGCTCTCTCCACCACAGGGAATACTCGCTCTGAAGGGCAGTGACAGGGCATACGGCATGAGCGCGGCGTATCGACTCCACACCTGCCTCCGACATACCGAAATACCTGACTTTGCCAGCCTGTATCAGTTCCTGCACAGCCCCGGCAACATCTTCAATCGGGACTTCCGGATCAACGCGGTGCTGATAAAAAAGATCAATAACGTCGGTTTTAAGCCTTTTCAACGACTGATCTGCCACTTCTTTAATATGTTTGGGACGGCTGTTCAGCTTATTGACAGAAGGTATCTCAAAACCAAATTTGGTTGCTATAACAACCTCCTTCCTGAAAGGCCGGAGTGCCTCACCTACAAGTTCCTCGTTTGTAAAAGGACCGTATATTTCTGCA
>JBJKPQ010000039.1:0-81792 GCA_046706305.1 Bacteroidales bacterium | reverse complement strand
GGGATATACTTACGGGATATATACAAATAAAGATAAGGTAACCGGGGAGATTACCAAGGGAACATATGTTACGATCTGGATGAAAGATTCCTTCGGTAACTGGAAATTTGTCCTGGACACAGGCACTCAGGGCCTGTCGGAATTATCGGAATAGGAAATATGGCTTAACCTGCTGCTTTGTTTCTTGCAAGAGATGCGAATATTCCTGCTAAAGAAAGCACGGAGAATATAATAAACCCGGTTCTCATGGCTTTCATAAGCAAGTGATAAGTAGAATGCGATATCGGGGCGTTACCAATAAACAGCGATATCAGCATCATGGCAATTCCCATACTCATCATCTGGCCCGACATTCTCATTGTTCCGACAGCTCCTGATGCTACCCCGAGGAATTTTTTATCTACCGAACTCATGATGGCATTGGAGTTTGGTGATGAAAATAATCCGAACCCAATACCTATGAGGACAAGCAAAAGGACTATGATATAATCCGGTGTTGATTCCCCGATAAAACAGAAAAGAATAAGTCCTGCTGCCGAAACTGCCATTCCGGCCGAAGCTATTATGCCGGGGTTCTTTCTATCAGACATCTTACCTGCAAGAGGCGACAATACTGTCATCGCCAGTGGCTGTGATATCATTATAAGTCCTGCAGACCCCGGGTCCAGCCCTTTCAGATACTGAAGGTAAAGGCTGATAAAAAACCCTATTGCACTCGTTGCGGCATAGTTTATTAAGGCTGCCAGTCCGGAGAATGTAAAGACCCTGTTGCGTATAAACAAACTGATATTGAAGATCGGATTACTGATCTTTTTTTCAACTAGCAAAAAAAGCAAGGTAAAGACAACACCGGAGGCTATAAATACCCAGCCGGAGGCTGAGGGTAGTTTTGAGAAGCCATACATCAGGCCTGCCAGGGCCAGGCCATAAACAAGTGACCCCTTCCAGTCGAATCGTTCCCCTTCCGCTTCCGACCATTCTGTTTTAATTCTTCCTGTTATAAGTACCAGTGAAATGATGCCAAAAGGCAATAAAAAGACGAATATACTCCTCCATCCGAAATAATGTGTCAGTAAGCCTCCAATTACAGGTCCGCTCGACAGTCCGAGGTAGGTGGCAGTTATATTTATGCCCATAGCCCTGCCTCTTTCCCCGGGCTGAAAAACAGAGGTAAGGATTGCAAGGCTGGTACCGAATATCATGGCGCTGGAGATCCCCTGTAAAACCCTGAGTATAATGAGTGAAGTGGTGCTGTACGAGAAGACAATCAACAATGTTGTAAGCGTAAACAGGGAAATGCCCGCTGTAAAGATTTTCTTTCTCCCCACAATATCGGCAAGCCTTCCGAAAGGCAGCAGGAACATAGCGGCTGCCAGGATAAAACTGCTGATAATCCATCCCAGCTCAATGGCATTGGCATTGAGGTCTTTTTCAATTGCAGGCAGAGCCAGGTTAATCGCTGAACTGAGAAATGGTGTCAGGAAGGCAGCAAAAGCCGTTACAACCAATACGCATCTTTTTAATGATTTGTCCCCGGTTATGCTGTCACTCATAAACTGTTATTTTTGCTGTTTTACTTATCTGACTGTTTATTTAACGAAAATGTTATTCCCTGTCTTTGCTATCCATGATTATTGTAACAGGGCCGTCATTGATAAGCTCTACCTGCATCATAGCCCCGAATTCCCCGGTAAGGACCATTTTCCCGCATAAACCAGACAAGGTGCTGATGAACTTGTTATAAAGAGGAATTGCCACATCCGGTGATGCCGCCTTTATGTATGAGGGTCTGTTCCCCTTCTTTGTCTTTGCATGAAGCGTAAACTGACTGATCACAAGAATATCTCCGCCGGTATCCGTCACAGACAGGTTCATAACACCGTTGTCGTCATTAAATATCCTTAACCTGGCAATTTTACCTGCGAGCCATTCAATATCATCCGTATCATCCGATTCTTCTATACCGGCCAGGATAAGCAAACCTGAACCAATCTTTGCCCTGGTTGTTTTTTTAATTGTAACCGATGCTTTGGTTACCCTTTGTATTACAACTCTCATAAATAAGGTGTCTTATGTCGATCAAATATATACAATCATATTCAGATAACCGGGGCAAACTTTATTATAATTATCTTTGTGAAATTTAACTGACACTGATGGATTTTTATACAATAATAGCCATTGCCCTAGGGCTGTCTTTTGATACCTTCGCTGTTTCCCTGTCCTATGGTGTGGTACGGAATCATATTATTTTCACACAGGCTGTTGGTGTTGCTTTAATCCTTGCACTGTTCCAGGGAGGCCTCACTGTTGCCGGTTATTTCCTGGGGGAGATATTGTCTGACAGGCTGAAAGCCTTTGATCACTGGATTGCACTCGGACTTCTTGCTTTTCTCGGAATCAGGATGATTATCGAAGGTAGTAAGACACACCCTGAAAAAGAAAAAAAGGATTATAACAGTTTCCTTGTTATGTTGACTATCGGACTGGGAACCAGCATTGATGCTTTCGCAGTGGGCATAAGCTTTGCCATCCTTGATGTTATGATCTGGCAGGCCGGTGCCCTGATCGGTTTCGTCACCTTTATAGCATCAATGGTAGCTATCCGTATAGGGAAATCGGCAGGGGAAAGGCTTGGTAACAGGGTTGAGATAATAGGAGGCCTGATACTTATTGCAATAGGGCTCAAGATTCTTATTGAGCATATGTTCCTGTGATAGAGCCCGAAACGTTATGTAATACTTTGTTATTCTTCATTGTAACCTGGAAGCTTGCCGGCCTTTAATCCTTAATAGTTCTTATTCCGAACACAGGCCCTGCAGTATTGCCTTTATGTGCCTCGAATTTAACAGTAACTGAAGATTTCCCGGCAGTCAGATCAGTCGGTATTTCATATTCAAGTGTGATGAAATGTCCGTCGCTTATGTTTGATATGTTTTCTGTGGCTATAACACTGTTATTTACGAGTATATCAAATGTTTTTGCCCCGGGGAAACCGCCCCAGTAATCTACAACAAGTTTATTACTCATGTTTGGTTTTACCTTGAGAACGAATGAGAACCAACCTCCTCTTGCTTCGCGGTATGCCCTTTCCCTGAATGTACCGGGACCTGTCTTTTCACCCCTGAAGTTATGGTTGCGTTCCGGTTGCATTTCGCCGGGCTGAACAAAATCTGTTTCAGCTTCTTTCATTTTCCGGAATCGTTCTCTTTCAGCATTATACTCCTGTTGTTTTGCTTTCCAGCCGGCCTCGGTAAACAGGTCCCAGTATATTGAATAACGTCTTTTGTAGAATGTATAGAAAGGCCTCATCTCAATATCGCGCGGTCTCCCGGTATTAACAGTTACAAACGTGTTGGGGCTGCCTTCCACCGGTTTCATCCATCCCGAAGGATCTCTTTCTCCAGTCATCAGCACAGGAACATACATGGCATCTTTGGAAGCCGGGTCGTCTAAGGGACCAAGATCACCTGCCATAACCAGGGGACCATACATGACGGCGACACGGTTGCTGTCGTCAGGCATCGATTCAAGCCTGAGGGAGAAAGGAATGCTTATATCAACCACATCACCTGTTTCCCATTCCTTTGTTACGGGTACATATGAACCCGGATCCTCTGTTACTTTTTGCTTCCTGCCATTAACAGATATCTCTATTCCCTTTTGAGCCCAGTACGGATAACGGACCATCAGAGTGAACTGGCAGGGCCTGCTGCAGCTGAATTCCAGGTGCGACCCCTGTTCATCAGGAAAAGAAGTTCTCTGTGTCAGGGTAATACCTTTTTCCTTCCAGTCGAGCCTTGAAGCTATGTACTGGAAAATATATAACTGGTTGTTGTTATGGTAATAAATGTTACTGCCATATTTTGCATGGTTTTCCATGCCTGTTCCGATACAACAGGTAAACCACGAAGGGTCCTGGAAATCTTTAAATCCACCCATGTCAAGTGAGAGGTTGTATGTTACATTGCCTGTTTCCGGATTTTGAGTAGACAGGATATGGTTAAATAATGCCCTCTCGTAAAAATCTGCCACTTCTGCTGATGCATCCCACTCGAATAGATGTTCCGATAACTTTAACATGTTATATACATTGCACGACTCTGTGGTACCTTCATCAAGCCTGTTCCTGAGCCTGTCGCCGGGACCGAAATATTCATTGTCTCCATTACCGCCTGTTACATAGGAATGATGATTAACCACTGTTTTCCAGAAGTATTCAGCTGCGCCTCTGTCGGAAGTATCCCCGGTCAGCTCATACAGACGCGAAAGGGCGATAAGTTTAGGTATGTTTGTATTGCAGTGTTTGCCGGGAAGAATATCCCGGTGTGCTTTCAGCGAATCGAGGACGGTCCTGTCATAAAAAATGCCCGATATCGTTAGATACGATGAATCCCTGGTGTCGGCATAAAGATCGGCAAGTGTTTCACTGATACCCCCGTATTCGCATCTTAGCATATCCTGTACCTGTGCATCAGTCAGCGGTGTGACTGTTGAACCGACCCAGTCTGCAAAACGTTTTTCAACAATGAGAGCGGTGGTATCGTCACACAGATGCCATGCGTCCCTGAGTCCCGCCATTATCTTATGTATTGTATAGAATGGGGACCATAAGCCATTCAGGTCAAAACCCTGCGACCGTATATTCCCTTTTGCAACTTCCTGTTCAAGAACTTTCTTCCCGTTTGAAAAGGCCCCTATATAACCGTTACCACCAGCATCCTGTATCTTATGCAGTTCGCCGGTGATATATCTCACCCTGTTAAGAAACACAGTGTCGCCGGTGGTCCTGTACATCATTGAACAGGCACTCAGGTAATGTCCGAGACTATGGCCAGCAAGGGATTCATCTTCCCAGCCCATGTAATGAGGTGCCTTAGGCTCAAGCCCGGCTTCGGTGTAGAATTTAGAAAGCAGACGGTCAGGATCATAGTTAAGAAGCGTCGCTTTATCAAGGTTGGTTGCATGGAGGAACGGACCGCTCAGCAGCTTCACCTCCGAAAGAGGAAACTGCAGTACCCTGAAGGACACAACCTCCGGTCCGCCGGTTGTAATTCTTTCGTTTTTTTCCCTCGTACAGCCGGCTACCATTGTCATAACTGCGGCTATAATCGTTATTAAGTAATAGGCGGCTGATTTTTTCATTGTTGTCGGGGTTTAATATTAACTAAGATCTTCAGAACAGGCATGATTGTAAAACCATGTACAATTAAAAACAAAAAATGGTATTAAAACGGGATCATAGTCCTTTTTCTACCACTGAAAACTGCCATTTCATTAAAACCCGTATACCTTAACAGGTCGTATGCTTCATCAAAATACTGTCCGACACGCCTGGGCATATGTGCATCTGAGTTTACACATACCGGAACTTTTTCTTCCATGAAAATATGAAGAAATTTCCTGTCGGGATAGAAATCGGCTATAGGCCTGTTTCTCCCATTTGTGTTTATTTCAAATACCACATCATGATGCTTCATTGCACGGGCCAGCTCCCTGTAAAGAGGTTCAGGGTCGGATATAGGTTTATACCCGTATATTCTTATAAGGTCGCAGTGCCCTATAATATCAAAAAGCCCGGATGAAACAGCTGAAATTACAGTGTCGAAATAATTCCTGTAAACTAGATCCATGTCTTTCCCCTCGTAAAACTCAGGTCCCATATCAACTGTCTGCTCTCCCTGGAAATGTACCGATCCAATAATATAATCAAGAGGAAGATTGTCGAGGAATTTCCTTGTCTCAGCCTCCTTCCCTTTAAAATAGTCTACCTCCAGTCCGGTTTTTATACTGATTTTGTGATTTTTCTTTCGGAGGTTTTCAATATGATTGATGTATGTCATTACAAGTGTCGGATCCATATTCCAGTCCTCCTGGTCGCGGAAGAGTGTAAGATGATCGGAAAAGCCTAATTCTTTGATGTCTGAAGCAAGGGCCCTGCTTATATAGTCTTCCGGAAGAGACCGGCCATCGCTGAACATGGTATGAATATGATAATCTGTTTTGTGAACCATTTACCGTGGAAAGGGTTAAATAGATAAATTATTTATAAAACAGGACCAAATTTGGCAATAAATTAAATAATTGTTACAAAGTGTATAGGAAAATGGTAATTTTGTGAAAATTTTTTATCGTGAGCGACAAGAAAAACCCGTGCATTTGTGCAGAATGCGAATTCCGAGATGTGGTATTTTCTTATCTCGATGATGGTTCCATAGATGAATTATGCCATAATAAGGAGGAGCAGTTCTTCCGGAAAGGCGAGGTGATCAATCATGAGGGAGAGAAGATACACACATTCAAATATCTTAAAAGCGGCCTTGTGAAACTTTATAGAAGAGCCACAACTGGCGAAGAGCAGATAATTACTATAACCCGGCCGTTTGAGTTTGTAAGTAACATGAGTATTTTTTCCGAAGAGAAATACCAGTTTTCAGTATCTGCTCTTGAAGATTCAGTTGTGTGCAGCATTAAATTATCATTTATTAAAGACCTTTTCATGAAGAATGGCGGCTTTGCCATGGGCCTTCTGACGAAAATATCGATGATAAATGATAAGATAATAAGCCAGACTCTTGACATAAGGCAAAAGAACCTCGTGGGAAGAGTGGCTTATGTCCTGCTTTATTTCACAAATGATATTTATAAGTCGCGTGTATTTGACCTGCCTGTATCAAGGAAGGAAATTGCTGACTATATCGGGATGAGTACTGCGAATGTCATCCGCACACTTTCTGAATTTAAACGTGAAGGAATAATCAGGATCTTTGGAAAAACAATTGAAATTGTAGATCCGGGGAAACTTGAAGTCATCTCCAAACGCGGATAGATTACTGATATATACTATTTTTATTTAGGATGATATACCATATCGAAACATTTTCCGGTATTTTCATCATGTTTTAGCACGGTCCGTTTAATATATTCTCAAGAGCTTCTGTGAGTCCGGGAAATTTAAAGGTATATCCTGTTGCTGTCAGCTTTGCTGAAGATATTTTACTTCCCTTCAAAATTATATCTGCCATTTCTCCCATGGCAGCCCTTAGGATAAATGCCGGTACAGGCGGATGAAAAAAGGGTTTATTCATGGTACGTGCCAGCACTCTCATAAATTCAGAATGAGTGGTGAATGAGGGAGAGACAGCATTATAGGGCCCTTTCATATTATCATCCCTTATGGCTTTTAAGTACACATTGCAAAGGTCGTTTATATGTATCCAGGGCATAAATTGTTTCCCACTCCCCAGGATAGGAAATACACCATAGGATGCAGGCTTAAGAAGCCTTGACAAGCCGCTGTCGTATTTTTCAAGCACCATAGCTGTTCTTATTTTTACAGTTCTGATACCGGCTTTACTGAAAAGATCGGCCGATTCTTCCCACAATTGGCATACCGAACCTGTAAAGTCATTTGCCGCAGGGTCGTCTTCCGTGAAAATGCCGTCTTTGGTAACGGCGCCATAATAACCTACTGCTGATGCCGAAATAAATGCCTTGACAGGTATGTTGTTTTCCGTAATTACCTTATGTATAAGTTTTGATGATTCAATACGGCTCGATTTTATCTCTGCCTTCCTTGCGTCTGTCCATCGTTTTGTGCCCAGGTTGGCTCCTGCAAGATGAATGATATAGTCAACTCCTTCAAAAACCACCGGATCGAGGATGCCTTTGCCAGGATCCCACCTGTACACCCTTACTTTACCGAACTGGTTCGATTGTCGTGATAGATGAGATACATTGTAGCCCTCAGATAGGAGCTGAGAAGTAAGATAGCGGCCTATAAGCCCCCTTCCCCCTGTAATTAATACCAGAGGGGAATCCGGCGATGATGTATGCTCTTGATTTTCAGACATAATGTTGTTTGAGTCTTTTTGTTTAAACTAATATGTACAAATAATATCCAAATGCTATTTATTATAACAAATAAATCGATGAAAAGATCAACTTTTATGAATCAGGATTATCACAATAAATGGGAAAATAATGGATTAGCCTTGAAAATATAACTTTTCCCCATTATTTTTTTAAAAAGATATTGTCATATTTGTGGCTTTGTTTAAAAATTTTTTTTCAGTTACAGGATTAACAGGTTAAATCAATTTATAATATTTTAATGAAGAACAGTAAAATGAAAGATGCAGTTGCAATTTTATGTGCAGGGGGCCCGGCGCCCGGTATTAATACAGTTATAAGTTCCGTAACAAAGATATTTTTGCAGAACGGATATACAGTACTCGGGATCAATGGCGGGTATAAATCACTTTTTGCCGATGAGCCTTCCTACGACTATCTCGATTTTGATTTTGCAGATCAGATTTACAGTCGTGGCGGTTCAGCGCTTAAGATGAGCAGGCACAAACCAAAAGATGATGAATTTAAAGATGATTTTTTCAGGAAGAATAATGTAAAACTGCTTGTTACCATAGGAGGTGACGATACTGCCTCTACGGCTAACCGTCTTACCAAATTTCTGAAAGACAGAAAAATGGATGTTAAAAACATTCATGTTCCGAAAACTATAGACAACGACCTGCCTCTTCCTGAAGGTATACCTACATTTGGTTACCATTCGGCCAAGGAGGAAGGAGTTCGTCTTGCAACCACTATTTACGAGGATGCACGTACAAGCGGCAACTGGTTTGTTGTTTCAGCAATGGGCAGGGAAGCAGGGCACCTTGCTTTTGGAATAGGGACTGCCTGTCATTATCCGATGATTATTATTCCGGAGATCTTCAATAAAACGAAAATAACTTTCGACAAGATTACAAAACTTGTCATCTCTTCCATGGTTAAAAGAAGACTCCTTGGCATTGACTACGGTGTGGCTATAATATCTGAAGGAGTATTCCACTTCATGAGTGAGAAAGAGATTATTGAGACGGGAATTAATTTTACATTCGACGACCATGGTCATCCGGAACTGGGTAACGTAAGCAAGTCTCATATCTTTAATATGCTTACTCAACAGGCCCTTAAGAGTCTTCGGATAAATGTAAAATCACGTCCGAATGAAATGGGTTATGAGCTCAGATGCTGCCGGCCTATTGCTTACGATCTGGCTTATGCCACACGTCTTGGTCTGGGTGTTTTCAAACTATTCAAACAGGGGTTGACCGGATGTATGGTTACATCAGATACTGTTGGCGGTATTACTCCTCTTTTCCTCAAGGATGTTGAAGACGAAGCAGGAAAGGTTAAGCCGAGACTTGTAAATGTAGACTCTGAAAAAGTTCAGCTTATCTTCAGGAATAACCTTCATTATATCACGAAGGAAGATTATAACGGGGCCCGCAAGTATGTCAAGAATCCTGAGGAATATGATTTCTTCAAGATTCTGGAATGGGACGAGACTGCTCCCGAGTTTCCGGTCTGACAGATACCTGCCATAGTTTGGAATTCGTTGTTTTTCTCGCTTGTTTTCTTTAATTTTATAGAAAACTTGCATTCAACGAATTCCAAACGTTACTATTATGGCAAACCAGAAAAAAAAGGGAGTGATTGCTATCCTTACCGGGGGAGGCGATGTTCCCGGGCTAAATCCGGCTATTCGTGCGGTAACTATCCGTGCAAACAGGGAAGGGTATAAGGTTATCGGTCTTCGACGTGGCTGGGCTGGTATTACTGAACTTATACGTGACGCCAAGGCTGATAACAGTAACAATTATCAGATACTTACCGATGATATCGTGAATAAGGCCGGACGTACAGGAGGTACATTCCTGCATACTTCACGTACAAGACCCAGCCATATGGCCAAGGATAGTGTGCCTGAACACCTTCAGGGAAAGTATAACAACGAGATCAACGATCTTACTCCCGAAGTAATAAAAAACCTTGAATGGCTGGGTGTAGATTACCTGATCCCTATCGGCGGTGATGATACCCTTAGCTATGGTGTTTATCTCTACAAACATGGAGTTAATGTCGTAGCCATACCAAAGACAATGGATAACGATGTTCCGGGTACCGATTATTGCATCGGCTTCAGTACGTGTGTTACCCGTACAATTCAAATGACAAACAGCCTGAGAACATCTGCCGGATCGCATGAAAGGCTGCTGGTCCTGGAGGTTTTCGGGAGGTATGCCGGATTCACCGCAATGCTGCCTACAATGGCTGGTGCTGCCAACAGGTGTGTTATTCCGGAGTATGAATTTGATATAGACCGCCTGACAGAATTGCTTGTTGAGGACAGGAACCATAACCCCAGCAAATACTCAGTTGTTCTAGTCTCGGAAGGTGCAATGTTCAAAGGGGGTAACATGATCTTTTCCGACAGTGAAAAAGATGCGTACGGTCATGCGAAACTAGGAGGCATAGGAGAACTTGTCTCTACAAAACTGAAGGAGTTATCCGGTAAATATAACAAGGGGAAAACGATAAATATAATTAATCAGAAGCTGGGCTACATGGTTCGCGGCGGAGACCCTGATGCACTTGATTCGATTGTTCCAATGGCTTACGGCAACCTGGCACTTGACCTGATCCTCAAAGGTGTACACGGCCGGATTGTTGTGCTTAAAAACGGCAGATATGACAACCTGCCGATCGATGTGGTCACATCATCAAAAAAAATTGTCAAGGTATCCGATTACTACAACACTGAAAGACTGAGGCCATTCTATCACAGCTTTGAAATGAGGCCTTTCCTGCTTATGGCATCGGACAGCTGATTTTACATCTCAGAACGGACAGGCATAAAAATTATTTACTCCAATTTTCCTTAATTTTGCCGGAAACGGATTTCTTTTGAAAAAAGGACTTGTATTAAAATCGACAGGCAGCTATTATAAAGTACTCGGTGACGACGGGCAGGTGACAAACTGTTCTGTCAAAGGAAAGCTGAGGACAAAAAATATAAAGACCACTAACCCGGTGGCCGTAGGTGATAATGTTATTTTTTCTGCAGATCCGGCTACCGGAACAGGTATTATTGCAGAAGTGTCTCCCCGAAGAAACTATATCCTCAGGAAATCATCCAACCTTTCCAGGCAGTTCCAGGTAATAGCTGCCAATCTCGACCAGGTATTTCTGATGATAACAATAATTAATCCGGAGACTCCTCCTGAATTTATTGACAGGTTCCTTATAACGGCCGAGGCTTACAGGGTGCCTGCTACCATTATCATAAACAAAACAGATCTTTACGGTGAAAAAGAACTTGACAGGATGAAGCATCTTGAAAAGGTCTATACCAGAGTAGGATACA
The DNA here is from genome assembly GCA_046706305.1 of Bacteroidales bacterium. Taxonomy (GTDB): domain Bacteria; phylum Bacteroidota; class Bacteroidia; order Bacteroidales; family VadinHA17; genus LD21. The sequence goes on along the minus strand of JBJKPQ010000039.1, from coordinate 70,583 downwards.
GGTGTATCAGAATCTCACTCCGGAAGGAGAGCATCAGTGAGACCCTTGTTTCAGCACTGAAAGATAAAATAACCCTTGTTTCCGGAAATTCAGGTGTGGGGAAAACAACTCTTCTTAATTCTCTTAATCCTTCACTGAAGCTAAAAACTGAAGAAATATCCGACTACCACAAACAGGGAAAACATATAACAACATTCCCTGAAATGCATCCTATGCCTTTTGGTGGCTTTGTTATAGACACTCCCGGTATAAGAGGCTTTGGTGTGGCAGATATGGAAAGAAATGAAATATACCACTTCTTCCCTGAAATATTCCGTACCTCACAACATTGCAGGTTTACAAACTGCCTGCACCTCGATGAACCGGGATGCGCTGTAAGGGAGGCGGTTGTGAAGGGAGAAATTGACCTTTTAAGATACCGCAGTTATCTTAATATAATGGAAGATGATGACCGTAAATACAGGTAAATTGATAAGTATTGTTTTTAAGAGTATCTTTATAACCCTGGCAGATAAACAAATTTTGAGATGAGAAGAATCCTTGTACTGGTTTATTCGGCGTTTCTTTTGATAATGCTTGCTAATTATATTTATTACAAGAGCCTGTATGAGAAACAGATAAAATACATAACAGAATTACTCGACAGGCAGGTTCAAATAATTGGTATCTCTGTTGACAATACCAACAATTCGTTTGTAAGCGATCTTAACCAGGTAACATTTTCAGTTAATTCTTCAGGTTTTTTTACCAATCCGCAGATCAAAAGCCGACTGATCGAAAACATGAAACTGTTCTTTTCGAAATACCAGAATTTTGTTACAGGGATTAAATATTACGACGAGAATAAAAATGAATATTCACTGAAAAAGGACACAGAACCTCCGGGCGACTGGCTCGAGAATACATATTCCCTGCATTCACAGGCTGAAATGTACCCTACAGAAAGACTTGTCCATGAAAACAATACTTATTATTACTATCTGCCTGTCCTTAACCAGGAAACTCATGAACTGAACGGGAACCTGGTGGTTACTGTTGATTACCAGAAATATTTTGCCGACATTTTCTCGGAGTTTAACCTGAAAGATTACCAGTGGCAGTGGGTAGTAGGTGATTCCGGAGAGATTGTCTATGACAATACCGAACGAAAAATAAAATATCTTAACTCCGACAGGATAACAAGTCGACTGGGAAGTGAATCGACAGGCGATACTCCCCTGAGGGCTGAGATAGACGGGATAAAAACAGATCTTATCTCCGCCTATTACTCGGCTCCTTTGCTTGGACGTGACTTCGTACTCGTGTTTTCTGCCAAGACCGACCTCTTTCAGAAATATATTATCAGGAACTCCCTCTTAATAGTACTGTGCACGTTGTTTCTGATACAGGTGATAATCTTTCTTTTCTGGCGATACTTCAAAGGTCAGAAGAAAGAGATGGAACGGCTCAAATCATCTGAATCCATGCTCTTCAGGCTTATTGAAGAGATGCCTGTGGGAATCATAATCCATAATAAAGCCAGGGAGATTCTCAAAGCCAACAAGGTTGCTGCAACACAATACTCTTACAACGATGAATCGGCAATGAAGGGTAAGATATTCCCTGAATCGTCGGCCCCTGAAGAAAGTGATTATTTCTCGAAAAACCTGGGTGGGACTTTCAACCGCAATCAGTTTGTTATCATCAAGAAAGAAATAGGCGAAATAGTACTCTTCAGAAACAGCATCCCTGTTAATTTTATGGGCGATGATGCAACAATGGAGATACTCATTGATGTGACGATGCTCGAATCGGCCCGGCAGCAGGAAGCCAAAGCAAATGTGGCTAAAACAGAGTTTCTCGCCAGGATGAGCTACGAAATAAGGACTCCTCTCAACGGCATCATCGGAATGACGGATGTCTTGTATAAATTCAACCTGTCTCCCGATGTACTTGAGATAGTTAATCTCCTTCGCCGTTCTACAGAGGTCCTTCTCAATATCATTAATGATATTCTCGATTTCTCGAAAATTGAGTCTGGGAAAATGATACTCGATGAAGTGCCTTTTAATCTCCGCGAAGAGATAACTTATTGCTATGATCTGGCCCGTACCAATATGCTGCATACCCGGACAGAACTGCATATTTTAGTGGATGAGGATGTGCCCGAAAGTATTATAGGCGATCCTTTCAGGCTGCGGCAGGTCATTTCCAACCTTCTTAATCATTCGGTGAAGAATACTGAGAAAGGTGAGATAAGGCTGAGATGCCTGTTGAAAAGTAATAATAATGGCATTGTTATACTGGGATTTGAGTTACTCGACACGGGTAAGAGCTATGACCAGGCCACTCTGAAAAAGATATTCGGCGAATTTGTCAACATGGAATCACGGCCGGTAAGGTCGGGAGATGAAATCAACTTCAGCACTGTTTTAGCACGTCAGCTTGTGGAACTCATGGGGGGTGAATTTCATGCGGAAAGCCCTTCGGGATTACCAGGTAATGATGGTATCAGGATAGAATTTACTATTGAAACATTCTCCAATGATAAACAAATAAAAGACCTTGCACCGGAGACAATAAAAAAATTCAGTGACATACGTACCCTCGTAATAACCGGTTCGCAGATACGCGACGAAGAGGTTCTCAGTGTAATGCACAAAATGGGACTGGTTGTCAGAGTAACTACATATATGAAAACAACAGTCAACCAGATACGTGAGAATATGAATTATCCTCATGAAAAATATAACCTTGTTGTAATATTTGACGATGATAATTTTGACGGGTTTGAAGCTGCGAGGGTGATCTGGGAGAATAAACTGTCGGGACATTTCATAATACTGATGATAACAAGCAACGACAGGAAAGGGAACTACATGAAATGTATAAGCTATGGCATCGACGGGTACCTGATAAAACCTTTCGATACCAGCGATCTGGTAAATACTGTGAAGACAAGTTTCCCTTTTATTGAAGAATTGTACAAGCCGTCAGAGGAAGAGCCGGTCAGGAATAATCTGAATGTTCTTGTTGTTGAGGATAATAAGATGAACCAGAAGGTTATCGGGATGATGCTCAAAAACCTTGGATATTCCTATGATGTGGCAGAAGACGGTTATGCCGGTTATAACATGACAAAGGCGAAGAAGTATGATATCATCTTTATGGATCTTATCATGCCTGAGATGGATGGCTTTGAATCGGCACAAAAGATCCTTGAATATGATAAAACCGCACTAATAGTGGCTTTTACTGCCGATAATATGCCGGAAACTAAACGTAAAGCCGAGATATCGGGGATCAGAGATTTTATATCGAAGCCTGTACGGATCGATGAGTTGAAACAGTTGTTTTCCCGGTATTTTAAAAGCGGAGATTGACGAACCGGGAATGAAAAAGTAAGATATTTGACCACTATGGGCGTGATTAAAGTTGATGTTGCCGGCTTCCTGAAGCTTGCCGCGAGTATTCCTGTAATAGATGTGCGTTCACCTTCGGAATATGCCTCCGGACATATGCCCGGTGCAATAAATATCCCTCTTTTCAACGATGAGGAACGTGCCATAGTAGGAACAAAATATAAAAAATCAGGGCGTATACAGGCTATCCTGGAAGGATTAAGGCGGGCAGGCCCCGGAATGTCCGAAAAGCTTGAGAGAGCAGTTAAATCTGCAGTGAATTCGGAGTTGCTTGTTCATTGCTGGCGGGGAGGGATGAGATCGGAAGCCATGGCCTGGCTCTTCTCCCTGGGCGATATAAAAACATATATTCTCGTGGGTGGTTATAAGGCCTACAGAAACCATATTCTTTCAGGTCTTTCTGAGAAAAGAAAAGTTATCGTGCTTGGCGGTCTGACAGGCAGCGGTAAAACACATATCATTGCAAACATAAGATCAAAGGACCGGCAGGTGATTGATCTTGAGGGGCTTGCCTGTCACAAAGGATCCGCTTTCGGAGCACTCGGACAGGGACCGCAACCTACCACAGAGCATTTCGCAAATATTCTGTTCAGGGAATGGGACATGGCTGATCCGGATATTCCCATCTGGCTTGAGGATGAGAGCCGTAATATAGGATCGGTCTTTATGCCGGACCAGTTTTATTTTAATATGCAGGATACCCCTGCAATTATCCTTATGATGGATGTAAAGACAAGGATGCCCAGGCTGATGGAAGAGTACTCAATTTATCCGCCGGCTGAGCTAAAAGCATCAATAATGAGGATAAGCAGAAGGCTGGGCGGCGATAATACACGTGATGCCATCAATGCCGTAGAAGAAGGAGACATTGCCAAAGCCATTGAGATAACTCTTCATTACTATGACAAAGCATATTTATACGGATTGAAAAAGAAAGACAAAAGGAAAATTATTTATGTCGAAACAGACACGGATGATATTGAGATCAATACCCGGAAGGTGCTTGATGCCGCTGAAACAATAATATGGTAGGAATCTTGTTATTTTTTGGGTATGTCTTTTGCTTCCACCCATTTATAGACCTTATCGGATCTTCTTAAAAAATCCGGTGTCATAATAGAACAAAACTCCCCTTTTAAGGCTGTTTGAGCTGGTTTAAGGTCGACTCTTATTTCTCCTACAGTATATTCAACCACTCCTGTTGTCGGACCTATTATAAGGATGGAATCCCCATATGAAAGGTCGCCGTTCTCAAGCTTGATCTCAGCTACATTCAGCTTACGGAAATAATTGGTCACTTTACCCAGGTAAAGTTTCCTCTTTGTTGCATTTGAACCGTAGGTGTTGTTCCATTCTCCTGTAAGCTGTCCAAGGTAATAACCATCCCAGAAACCCCTGTTGAATACTGTTGCCAGCCTCTTAGTCCATGCATCTGCTTTTTCCCTGCTGTATGTTCCTTCAACAACCGCAGAGGCAGCTTCATTGTAACATTCGGCCACAGTTCTGACATACTCGGGAGATCTTGCCCTGCCTTCTATTTTAAGGACCCTTGCACCAGCTCCGATCAGTTTATCAAGGAACCCGATTGTACAAAGATCTTTTGGTGACATTATATACTCATTGTCTATTTCCAGCTCATATCCAGATTCTTTTCCCGTTACAATATAGGATTTGCGGCAGGTCTGGTAACATTCGCCCCTGTTGGCTGATTTATTATGTTCATGAAGGCTCAGATAACATTTCCCTGAGACAGCCATGCAAAGGGCTCCATGTACGAACATTTCAATTTTTATCAGTTCACCCCGGGGCCCTCGTATATCTTCTTCCCTTATACTGTCGTAAATATGTTTCACCTGTTCCAGGTTAAGCTCCCTGGCAAGAACAACAACATCGGCCCATTGAGAATAGAATTTAAGGGCTTCAATATTAGTGATGTTAAGCTGTGTTGACAGGTGAACTTCAATTCCCTTTGAAAAGGCATAATTTATTACGGAAAGATCAGAAGCAATAACAGCTGTCACACCGCTTTCAACGGCAGCATCAATAATGCTGTGCATCTGTACTATCTCTCTGTCATAAACTACAACATTGACAGTAAGGTAACTCTTAAGTCCATGATCCTTGCATATTTTTACGATCTTACGGAGGTCTTCTATTGTGAAGTTATTAGATGAGGCAGCTCTCATATTAAGCTGTTCCACCCCGAAGTAAACCGAATCTGCACCCCCCTGTATTGCTGCCATAAGAGCCTCGTACGAACCCGCCGGAGCCATGATCTCTATGTCATTCCTTTTCATAAAAGGCTGCAAATATAATCATTAGATTTTATTCTTTTTCATAACAATCCGTATGGTTGATCCCTTTCCGACCTCTGAATGTCTTACAAAGATGCGTCCATGATGATACTCCTCAACAATACGGCGTGCAAGAGAGAGGCCTACTCCCCATCCTTTTTGTTTTGTAGTGAATCCGGGATTGAAGATTTTTTTAAAAGCAGATTTTGGAATCCCTTTCCCTGTATCTGTAATGTCAATCACAGCACTTTTCTCATTCTCCTGGATACGAATCGAGATCTCCCCTTTGCCCTCCATTGCATCAATGGCATTCTTGGTAACATTCTCTATCACCCATTCAAAAAGGGCTGTGTTTAATGGTACCGGCACCTCATGCCCTTCATCGAAGTCACTTTTAAATATTACTTTGGAAGATGACCTCGATTTAAGGTAGTCCATTGTACGGATGATGATTTTTGTTATATCTTCAATAACCAGGGAAGGCCTTGAACCGATCCTGGAAAATCTTTCAGTCACTTTTTCAAGTCGCTGAACATCAAGAGCAAGCTCTTTGGTTATCTCTATTCCCGGATACTTATGCTGCAGTATCTCTATCCATCCTGCCAGCGATGAAGTCGGCGTGCCCAGCTGGTGGGCTGTTTCCTTCGACATACCTACCCATACTTCGTTCTGATCGGCCTTACGGGAACTGCTGAAGGCCAGGTAGGAAACCATTATAAATAATATGATGATAGCCAGTTGAATATAAGGATAATATTCAAGCATTGTAAGAATTATGCTGTCCTTGTAATAGATGAAGTTAAAATGGCCGTTCCCCAGGTCAACAACAATCGGTTTGTTCTTCTCCCTGATTTTTCGAAGCTTCTTCTTCATGTATTTGGGATCTTCACTTTTGGTCCTGTCAAAGTTAAGAGAAGAAATAATGTTATCATTTTCATCGGTCAGTATCACCGGTACTGTGGTGTTGTTGTCAATAATGCCTGAAAGGAAATCAACGTCCTGGTCAGAATCGGTTACGGAAATCAGCTTTACAGCCTGTGCCCATAATTCAATATTCTTTCTTTCTTCGACTTTCAGCTTGGAAACAAGATGGTCGGTGTATACAAGCGAAACCATGCCTATTATAACTGCAAACAGCAGTAACAGCAGTTTTCCAAGGGTCTTATTACGGAATGAATTCACTGTTTATTTTTTCTTCTTCTTTACAACTGTATCAGTAACATTATATGTTGTGTCACTGTCGTCCCATTTTATCTTTACCCTGCTCTTTTTTTCAACCGGCTTTGCTTTGATGCTTGTATCTGATTTGTACCAGCCGTATTCCTCATTAAGTATGGTTTTCAGGTTTTGCCTTTCTTTCCTGATGTTATTTTTAACAGTAGTGCCGGCAGCCTTTAGGTCGTACGATACTTTTATGTCATCGGTCCCTTTATTAACTATTTTAAGCAACAAAGATGTTCTGCCCAGCCCATCGTCTTCAACGGCACCGAATTCGGTAACCGGATTCCTGCTCTTCTTCCTTTTCTTACTCAGGATCTCAGATAACCTGACCTTAACATGGTATTCGAAATTATTGTCGAAGCCATGCTTCCCGTTAACAGAGAGATCCGCTGCAGACGATCTGACATCCATCTGGGGTATGTACAGGATATTGTTACGAATAAAAAAATCATTCTGTAACTCCTCAAAATGAATATTTTCCAACTCCGATAACTCGATAAATGATGAAAGCTGTTTTACAGGATCAAAATCAATCAAGGCACCTTTTACAAGAGTATATTTCCCGTCAGCAGTAAGCTCCTTTATCTTCGGATTCATCATCGGATCAAAAGGCAGCATCAGCGAAAGGGAACCTGATAATGTGCCTTCCATGTTTTCAGCTTTTATAAAACTCTGACCAAAGTTATTAAAGCTTGTAAATGCCTTTTTTATATCTATATCCTTAATGATGAAGTTACCCCTTGTAATCACGGATCTGTTTATGTTTTGAACTATGAAACCGCTTCCGGACACGTTACCGTTCAGAGTATTCATGCTCACAGATTTGAATGTGAACAGCTTTGGTTTATATTCAAGAGTTCCGGATAAAGAAGAGCATGTAATTTTCCTGTATGAAATGCTGTCGATGCTGAAATTTATATTCAGGATGATGTTATCAGGAAGCCTCACTTCTCTCGTATTACTTTTGTTCTTAACCGGTGATGAGGCCGAGGGGAAAAAAACGCCCGGAATAAACCTGTCCATATGTATATCTGCCGAAGCTTTCATAGTAACAGGTAAGCCTGCCAGCCATTCAGGCAGGTTTATAAAATCGCCGTTAACCTTTATTTGCTGCCCTTTATATCTCATTCTCAGGTTGTCCGCTCTGATTTTTCCTGAAAGGTCAAGGGAACCATTAACATCATTAAAAAGAATACTGTCATTATTAAAGCCGATATTCAAAGAATTAAAATCTGCTGTTCCTTCAGGCTTTAATTTTGCAACATCCTTTATGCTGATTGTCTTATCCGGTACCCAGGCAGTTTCAAGGGAAAGGTCTACATCCGCAGTACCCGCAGCAGTAGATATCTGCTTAATGCTGAAGAATTCCCTGAGCTCGGCAGGGTAGATCCTGCCTTTCAGAGACATGGTGGTCACCGGCTTTTTAAAATCTGTAACTGTAAAAGATCCCGTATAACTTCCCGATCCCAGGGTCCATGCCATATCCCTGAGTGAGAGAGTTGATGTGGAAGCGTTATGAGCTGCTCCGTTTGTAAGGGTGCCCTTGAGTGAGATATCTCCAGCGGCTAAATGTGAGTCCCTGCTGCTTATGGTGCCTTTTTTGAGTATAAAACTTATTTCAACCAGGGGATTTCTGCCTGATGACAGGGGACCTTTGATATTAAAAGTGGCATTCATTAATCCCGCAGGATCATATTTATCCAGAATATCCCGGTACTTTACGGGGAGGTAATTACCGATCCTCGCCAAATCTATCTTATCACCTGTTATTGCAAGATCCAGAAAATTTCCCTTTAAAACAGATCCTTTTAGGTCGAAGTCATAATCTTTCGTTGACAATGTTCCCCGGTTGAAAAATATCCCATTCTTATTGCTTCTCATAACCAGGTCAATATCCGATTCCACAGGGCCGCTGACAGTTGTCTTTCCAAGCATGAAAAGGTCAATGCTGATTTTTGAAAGAGCAGTGAAGTCAATATCATCACCGACTATCCTGCTTTTAAGCCTGCCGTTTCGTATAATTCCACTGATAAGCAGTTTTGCCTCTTTGTTTTCGTATCTTGCTTTTATATTACGGACATTGATTTTCTCCAGGTCGATAGTAAGGTCTTTATCCCCTTTTCCTGAACTCTTTCCTGATATATTCCAGTTAACAAGTCCTTCCTTATCGGTATAAAGGTTTAACCTGCCATTCCTGGCATATATGCTTTCGATGGTGTAGTTTCTTTTTAATATATCTGTCAGGCTGAATTCAACAGACAGGTTATCTGCTGCCAGGAGGGTGTCTGTTGTTTTGCTGTAGAATGATGAGGTGTGAAAACTGTCGGAAGAGTGTACAAACACATCCTTCAGTTCAAGGGATGCTTTAGGGAAACGCCTTAAAAAAGACAATTTCAAGGATTTGTACTCAAATTTTGTGGAAATACTGTTGCTAAGTGATTTCAGGACTATATCGGCTACTTTGTCCTGCAACAACAAAGATGCAGAAAAAAGAATCAATGAAACGGCTATAACAAGGATAATAGCCAGTTTAGATATTTTTAAAACAAGCTTCATAAGTATAAAACCTCTCAACCTGTTAATATACGGCGGACAAAGTTAATTTATTATTCTCTGATCAGAAAAGTTATATCATCTGAAGCATCGTATTCGGCAGGAATGTTGCCTTTCCTGAATACCCTTAGCTTTTTCTTTCCCTTCAAACTGAGAAATCCGTTTTCCAGAACCAGCATTGTTCCTTCTCTTAAGCCAGCAACATATAAATACGGGTTGGCTTCAATAAACTCCTCTATTCTCTGTTCTCGTGTTTCACCGGCATGTCCATCGGGGTGGGTGTCTGTATAATGAGGATTTATCTGGAAAGGGATAAGGTTTAAAGCTTCAAAGCTGCCCGGGTAAACAACAGGCATGTCATTTGTTGTCATAATTGTAGGGCAGGCCATATTGGAGCCGGCACTCCATCCTATATAAGGTACACCTTCCAGAACTTTGTCGCGTATTGCATCAAGAAGCCTGTTTTCCCTTATTGTCCTAAGCAGCATAAAGGTATTGCCTCCCCCGACCACTATGGCTTCAGCCTGTTTTACGGCTGAAACAGGATCTTCAAAATGATGAACGGATATGATGTCATGTCCCGTTTCCAGAAATCTCTCTTTTACCTTTTTTTCATATGCATCGAAGGAAAAAGTAACTGCTGCATATGGTATGAACAATGCCCTTACAGGCTTTTTCCCAAGGAATTCCCCGATATCATTTTTAGGATAATCGAGATAAGCTTCGCCTGCATTTGTTGAGTTGCTTATAAGTAATAGTCGCATAACTAAAATTTTAATATCCGGTTGTTGTTCCTGTCTCCAGTGTCCCTGCTGTTTTGCAGGTTTAGGGCAGGGCGGTTTTTATTTATTTTAAAGACCTGATTTTATGGTTTTCAGGATTGTTATTTACAGTAAAAGTATGGAATGTATTATTAAACACATCAATAAGGAGTATTTTGCCTGCCATTACTTTCCCTGTTCCAGTGATCATTTTAATGACTTCATTGGCCATATAGGCGCCAGTAATACCGGGAAGTGCCCCGAAAAGTCCAACTTCAACGGGAAGGGGATTTCTATAATCATCCTTCTCATTTCCCGGGTTAAAACACCTGTATGTTGGTCCTCCCCTGTAGTTAAAAACAGATACCATACCCTCAAACTTATATATTGAACCATGCACCATGGGTTTGTTAAGAATGACACATGAATCGTTTATTATATACCTGGCAGCCATATTGTCCGTGGCATCGACAATGATATCATAATCTTTCAGCACACGTAAGGCATTTGAAGATGACAGCTTAAGATTTATTATTTCAATATCGACGAATGAGTTAAGCGTTTCCAGGCGGTTTTTGGCAATAATGGATTTCAGTTTACCTACATCTTCTGAGCCATATAGAACCTGTCGCTGGAGGTTAGACTCATCCACAACGTCGAATTCAACAACGGCCAGCCTTCCTGTCCCTGCAGCGGTCAGATACTGGAGTACCGGACAACCAAGTCCGCCGGCACCTACGACAAGCACTTTCGATTTCTTAAGCAGTTCCTGTCCTTTTATACCTATTTCCGGTATCATGATCTGCTTATTGTATCTCCTTATCTCCCTCGGTGATAAACAATCTGAATTCATTTCTCCTGGCGGTTTACTGCAAATATACATCATGACTGAACATCCGGCAAAAATAATAAGAGAGGCTGCCCTTTTGAGACAGCCTCGTAGTATTGATTTATTAATACAGGAATGAAAATCAGTCGTTGAATGTAAAGGCAACTCCTATCTCAAACGGGTACAGGTCGTATCCTCCCGGAGCTTTCCCGTCCTGGAACAATGGTGTTGCGTAGTATGTACCATAGATCTCAAAGTTACCATAACCTACTCTGGCTGTGGCTCCATAACGAAGCATGTTAAGGCTGAAGTCTTTATACGATTTTATTTTCGGACCATCCTCATAAACCATTTTTGAGTGGGATGCAATCTTGACAGCACCTATTGGTCCGGCAGCAATATTCAGACGATGGTGATCTGTAGGAAGCTGAATCTCAAGTAAGACAGGCAGATCGAGGTATAGAGTGGCAAGTTTTGATTTTTTAAGAGCCCCGTCAGGAATAAGTTCTTCAATTACTCCATTGGGATCTTTTTGAATATTATTATTTCCATCGAACCTGTAATTATTCCAGTTAAGACCCAGTCCGGTTACAAGTCCGATATGCCTTGCAAAACCAATGCTAAGCTGGGTAAAGTTAATGTTAAAACAAGATGATTTACCGGAGTTGAGCGACATATAACCTATGTCTGTCGGTACTGAAAAACTATTGTCGGACATCATATAATTATTGAACCCGAATTCGACCCCTGTCCAGTGTCCCCTGAACCGTCTTGCTCTACCCGACCTGTGGTTGTTTTCTTCGTCATAACTCCAGTCGTGATTATCAGTATATTCCTCTTCAGTATCGGAATATTTTTTAAACCTGACCCTTGGTCCTTCAAGAGACTCCAGCAACCTGATACCCCTGTTACCGACTCTCAGGTCATAGGTGGAATCACCTTCTTCAAACCTGACTTTATCGTTTCCCAGGGTAACACTGGTTTTCTCCTTCGCTGAGGCAGTTGTTTCTTTTTTATCCTGTCCGTTTACCGGTGCTGCTTTGCAGAGGCCCGTAATGATCATAACTGCAGACAGTATCATTATTGCTTTTTTCTTCATGGCTGAAAATTTTGTTTTGATGAATGTTACAATGCTGTGACGAAGAAGAGATCCGAAAAGTTACGGAGCAGGAACTGCTTTTTTTACAGGAGCATTGAACTTTAGTACTTTAGAGCTGAAATAAACGGAAGTTATTTCTCCACTGGCATCTTTGTTTTCACTCAGTGCCATCTCCCAGCCAAATAGTTTGTTTATACCCGTTACACCTGCCTCGGCTATTTCATACGCTTTGAGAGGAGCGTCTGATGTAGTTTTTTCCCTGAGTATTTTTTCCCTGAAGGTCTTTGCAATGAATTTACCGATCCTGCTCCTTTCATCACCCTCATCATCCGGCAGCTGTATTAAAGGAGCATTATATGCAACAAGGCTGCCTGTGACCGGAGTAACAGGCAGGTCAATGCGGGATGTAATGATAATCCTGTTTACCCGGATGCTTCTTCCCCGTTTTTCTGACAGGGAAGAATCTGCTGTTTCAATTATTTCAACAGCCTGTACGGCTGTACCTTTTCTGTCCTTTATTACCCGTTTGTCATTAACGACAGGAGGATTTGTCTTAAATACTGAACTTAAAAATACAGGGGAACCCTTTTTTATATTTATTGTAACAACAGAATCATTTGCACCGGTCTTCATGGAAGATCTTGTATCATGGCCGGGTATATTCCGTGGTACAATAAAATAAAGGGAGACAACAAGGGCTATGGCAGCCGCGGTGCTCAGAACTATAAAGGCTGTCCTGGCAAATTTCTGAACAGGGGTAAGCCTTATAAGCGATCTTTTATTAATGTATTTTGCTGCAGGCGCTGTCAGTTTCGTTTGCCGGATAAGGTCAAAAGTTCTTTTCCTGGCAGGGTCTTTTTCTGTTACAGACAATAGTTCAGATGCCTGTACAGCAGAGAGGTCGCCTTCAATATATGCTACACACAGGTATTCAAACTGCTGATCCGTGATATCGGATGCTTCCTTCTTAAGGGAGCCTTTGTCCCGGAATGATACTTCATCCGGTACCAGTCTTGCTGCGGGCAGCTCTTCAGATTCCTCCCTGATATCGGGATTGTCGCGGAGAAAGGCCATAAGCTCTTCTTCCTGCTCTTTGCCAAGGTTCCCGTCGAGCCAGTCGATGATCCATATTTCATAATTTGACCTGTCAATTTTCATGGCTACAAAACAGTTTCAATTTTACCGATATAACTCTTGAGAGCAAGTCGCCCCCTGTAAATATTGATCTTGACCTGCGCCTCGCTAAGCCCTGTTATTTCACCGATCTCTTTGTAACTGTAACCTTCATAATCCCTCAGGAGAACAGGCGTCTTCTGATGCTCGGGAAGACGTTCAAGCGCCCTCTGCAGTATTTCGTTGAGTTCACTGTACAGCGAGTCGCTTATCATTTCAGATTCGTGTGTCTCTTCTATGCCTGTGATCCTTTTCTCTTTCCTTATTATATCTATCATTGTGTGATATGCAGTTGAGAAAAGCCACGATTTCACAACCCTGTATTCTATCTCGGCAACGCTTCTCCACAGCTTCTCAAAACTGTCCTGTACAATATCATTTGCACGGTCCTCGTCCCTGAGATTACCACGGATGAAGCGATACACCGCATCGGCATACTCTTCTACAGATCTGTTATACTCTTTTACAGTCATGTACTGTTATGATCGGAATACAATGCAAAGACGGATAAAAACCCGAATAGTTACAGTAAAGGTAAAAAAATGGTGCAACGGTGCAATGGTGCAATGGTGTAATGGTGCAACGGTGCAATGACATAATGGTGAGGCTTGGGCTCTTGGTTCCCCTCTCGGGAGGCCCGTCCCGACCGAAGCGTCGGGCCCGTCCCGACCGAAGCGTCGGGGGGGGCTAGGGGTGGGTTAAGACAGTGTGAGTGTGAGCCCGCCCGACTGAACGATTCAGTCGTTCGGGCGGGTGTGAGTTTGAGTAGTGAGTTGATTCTGTCTGACTCCCCTCCTCGGAGGGGACGGGGGTGGGTTTTTTAAAGGTAAATGACCGCACGACCGCAAGACCGCATAACCGCACGACCTTTACTCTTTTACCTCATACACCCTCACCCAGTCTATCTCCATGGATGTCATGCCACTGACAGGCTGATCGAGGCCGCCGGCGAGAGATATATACATGGGTTCACGGGGTACTTCGGAAGTCTGTGTATGGACAACCGTGTTGTTGAGCTTCCACACCAGTTTATCGGGGGTCCATTCGAGGGTATAGATGAAGAAATCATTTGCATAACGGGATCCCAGGGCTGTTTTGGATACATTTCCATTACCGGTGAAAAAATCGAACCAGACCTTGCCTTTTGATGTCCTGCAAATATCAATATGAGGAGTTATTTTATCGGCAAGCATCCAGAAAGCACTTTTAGCCTGCGGATTGCCGAGTTTTATCTTGGCACTGAAGATACCGTATTGCTGCCGGAAGCTTTTGCCGGTGTTTATAAGTCCGGAGGTATAACTGAATTCCTTTGTGCTGAACCCTCCTGCTGCCGACCATACCTTTCCGCTAATCTTCTGTGGTTTGGTATTGATCTTCAATATGCTGTTCCGGATTTCAAAATTTTCCTTTTCAGTGTATGCCTGGAGGTCGGATTCGACGGAATACCTGTCTTTCAGCAGCTTGTCGCCCCAGTAATAGTTGGTGAGCCACCTTGTTGTGTCGAGTGAGTTATTTTCAAATTCTTCTCTGAAAGTAACTTCACGGCTCTTTAGTATATCAAACCTGGAAGAATCCTTCACCTTGAAGTACCAGATGATATCCGGATCTTTCTTCAGCTTTTCATATTCCTTCAACTCTTTGTACATCTCCGTCTTCTCAAATCTCTTCCTGTCGAGAAGATATTCTTTTCTTTCCCTGAATTCAGGAGTGGCAACATAGTCCTTTAACTCACCGTACCTTTCCAGCCTCGATGAACCGTCGGTATTCTTAAAGTTAGCGTATTCCTTCGATGATCCGAATTTATAGAACTCCTTAATGTCAGGCGAGTTTTTTAACCTTGTATATTCCTGGTACTTCTTGTACTCATCGGTATCCTTGAAGGTGAAAGGCTTCATATTCTGCTTAGCCTGGAATTCAGGGGTCTTAACAAGTTTGTCGAGCTCTTCATATCTCAGGATTGTATTGGACTTGTTGTTACCTTCCTTCAGCCCGGCCTTAAGGTAAGCCTTTATCTCCGGATCCTTCTTTAAAGCCTTGAATTCACGCAGCTTCCGGTATTCCCCGGTATCCTTGAATTTTACCGGCTTCATCTTTTTCCTGGACTGGAATTCCGGCGACTGGATGATCTTCTCCAGCTCTTCAAATTCAGCTATTTTTTCAGATCCTTCCAGCTCACGAAACTGCTTAAGGTATGTATTCGATTTAGTCTTGAAATAAAGAGAGATGTCTTTCGCCTTGCGAAGGCTGTCAAATTCTTTTTCTTTTTGATATTCCTCAGAATCCTTATATCGCAGAACCTCAATTTCCCTGCGTTTGTTTTTAAAGTCAGCGGAATTGACACGCTCATTCAGCTCATTATATCTTGCCAACTGTTCAGATTCCGAAAAGGTCATTAGCTTCTCAAATTCAGCAACAAGCTCTTTTTCTGCCTGCTCAATTTTAGAAGTTGAAGGGATCATTCCCAGTGAAAGCTTGAGACTTGCCATTGTAAAACAGGTTTATGTACAAGTGATAAAGATAAAAAATCTTTCCAAAATATTTAATTTTAGATTTTCAAATCTTTGTTTTTTAGACGAGAGAGCTTTTTTTGTAAACAAGAGACAAAAATTTTTTGTGAATTATTTGGATAATGGAAAATCATGGTTTAATTTTGACCAACCGGTCAGTCAAAAAAATCGGGAACCGGGGTGAAGAACAGAAGAAATGACACCACGTACTAAAACACAGTTCAGGGAGATAAGGGAAGAGAGGAAAGCGCTTATTATTGAAACAGCTCTCGAGCTTTTTGCCGATGAAGGGTATCATAACACTACAATAAGCAAGATAGCAGCCAGGGCAGGTATATCAAAAGGCTTATTGTATAATTACTTCGAAAGCAAGGAAGCTTTGCTTTCGGAGGTACTTAACAAATCGACTGAAGAGATAACAATGTATTTTGATCCCAATAAGGACGGTTATCTTTCAGAAGAGGAATTTGAATGGTTCATAAGGAAGATCTTTGCAGTGGTTAGGGAGAAGCTGCCTTTCTGGCGTCTTTTTTACCAGCTTCTTATGCAGAAAGAGGTAAGGGGGTTCATGCTGCAATACAACGAGAGCCCTGTTAACTCATTAAACCAGATCTATACCGGCAGCGGACTGGAATTCATGAAAAAGCTGACCGATATGATAACTGCATATTTCATGCGTAAGAAAGACAAGAGACCTCCGGAATATGATCCTGTTCTTGAAATGCACATGTTCATCTATACAGTTGAGGGCTTTGCAATGCTTACAGCATATATGGATGAGGTGGATCCTGTGTATTATGATAAAACAATTAACCGGATTGTTGAATTGTATAAATAGGTAAATGATGAAAAAATTTTATTTCATTTTATTCACATTATTGTTTCCTGCAGCACCGGCATATATATGTGCCCAGCAGCTCACAGCAAAAGAGATTGTACAGAAAGCCGATGAAAAGTTCAATGGCGAGAAGTCGAGTGAGACAGTAATGGCAATGACAATAGTGCGGCCTACATGGCAGCGGACTGTAGAATTCAAAAGCTGGACCCTTGAACGTAATTATAATCTCACCCTCATAACTTCACCGGCAAAAGATGCGGGACAGTCTTTCCTTAAAAGAGGGAATGAAATGTGGAACTGGAATCCTGCCATAAGCAGGCTTATTAAGCTTCCTCCTTCGATGATGTCGCAGGGGTGGATGGGATCCGATTATACTAATGATGATATTATGAAAGAATCATCGGTAGTAAATGATTATACTCATGAGATAACAGGTGATGCCACTGTTGAAGGGCGTGACTGCTGGGTAATTAAAATGGTTGCAAAACCTGATGCTGCCGTGGTATGGGGACACCAGGTCAGGTGGATAGACAAAAAGGAATTCTTACTGCTTAAAGCAGAATACTACGACCAGGACGGAACATTGATGAGGACAGAGACAGGCAGCGATATAAAGAGTATGGATGGCAGAATGATACCAACTAAACTGGTGTTGAAGCCTATGGATGAACCCGGAAACAGTACTGTCGTGATTATTAAGGATATTAAATTCAATATCCCTATACAGCAGAATTTCTTCTCACAGCAGAACATGAAAAGAATCCATTAACCTGAAGGAATATGAAAAGCTATCAACTGGCATGGAGGAACCTGTGGAGGAATAAAAGGAGAACGCTAATCACCGTTGCCTCTGTATTCTTTGCAGTTTTCTTCGCATTGCTGATGCGTTCTCTTCAACTCGGTTCATATGCTCATATGTTCCGGAATGTTATTGAATCATATACAGGTTATATACAGGTACAGAACCAGGATTTCAGTGATAATTCAACCGTTGACAACTCGTTTGATTTCACACCTGAGATCAGGAAACTTATCCTCAGCGATCACAATGTAACCAATCTTGTGCCACGTTTCGAATCATTTGCCCTTGCTTCAACAGGACCGCTTACAAAGGGGGTCCTGGTGATGGGCATTGATCCTGAAAAGGAGGCAATGTTGTCTGACGTAAAGAACAGGCTTGTAAGGTACAGGCTTACACCGGAGGCAATAGATTCAATAAAAAATATGAATATACCTGCCAGGATTAAGTCAAAACTTGACCTGTTCAGGGGTGAAAGCTACGCTTCTTCATCTATCCTGCAACTCGACCTGGGCATAAAAGACAGGGAAGCAAAAAGAATTATGCCTGGAATTGAGAGGGTTACAAGGATCAGCAACGGCTATATTACCGCTGGAAAGAAAGAGGCATTACTTGGTGACGACCTGGCAAGATACCTGAACCTGAACATAGGAGATACCCTTGTTATGATAGGACAGGGATACCATGGGACGACAGCTGCGGCAAAATTCAGGATAGCCGGCATTGTCAAGCTTCCCACTCCGGATATTGACAGTCGTATCGTTTACCTGCCTGTCGATGTTTGCCAGGACTTTTACAATGCCCCGGGGATGCTTACTTCAATGGCTCTGATTGTTAAAAACAAAAGTGATAAGGCAATAAACAGAACTCTGAAGTCTCTTGGCAGGCAGCTTCCGTCTCCGCTAAGGCTTCTCGGCTGGAGAGAGATGAATGAGCTCCTCATAAATCAGATGGATGCGGATAACAAGAGCGGGGCCATCATGATAGGAATATTATACCTTGTAATAGCATTTGGTATCTTCGGTACCGTGCTTATGATGACTACTGAAAGGAGAAGGGAATTCGGGGTCCTTGTTGCTATTGGTATGCAGAAATCCAAACTCGCGGCAATTGTCTCCTTTGAAATGATATATATCGGTTTACTGGGCATTCTGAGTGGAATTGCGGCAGCATTGCCTGTAATAATTATTGGCCAATATCACCCGATCAGGTTCTCGGGTGAATATGCCAAAGTTTATGAGAGTTATGGTATGGAACCGATTATGCCTTTCATGAATGTTAACACTTATTTTCTCTGGCAGTCGGTTATTGTAGCCATTATAGTTTTGATAGCCGTAGCTTACCCTGTTAGAAAGATTTATAAGATGAAGCTGGTAAATTCGTTAAAAGCATAAATAAACCTTGTTATGATCTGGAAAACAGCATGGAAGAACGTATGGCGTAACAAGGTCAGAAGCCTTGTCGTTATATCTTCCGTTACAATAGGAATATTTGCAGGGGTCTTCTCAGTGGCCCTTATGAACGGTATGATAGAACAGCGCGTGGATGATGCACTAAATGAAGAGATATCCGATATTCAGATAACAAACAGAAATTTCCGGATAAGCGATGATCCTCAACTGTATATCAGGGATCCTTCGCGGGTATTATCCGTTGTTCATTCAATGAATGGTGTTGAGGCTACAGTAGAAAGGACAGTTATTACCGGTATGGCTAACACGGCATTGAAAAGTACCGGGGTCAGGATAACCGGAATAGATCCCCGGAAGGAGAAAAAAGTGTTTACTATCTATAAAAAGATTGTCCCCGGAACAGGTGGCTATTTTGAAGACAACAAGGAACATAATCCGATACTGATAGGTGAGGATCTTGCAAAAGAACTGGGCATTGTCCGATATTACATCGATTCGGCCACTCTTGTCAGCCTGCAAAAAAAGGGAGTGCCTGCAACAGTAACCTTAAAGCTTAAACCTGTTCTGAACATGAGGTTCACAGGAGAGAAACAATTTGTTAGAAAAATGAAATCTCTCTTCACCGTTAAAGAGTCGAAGGAATACGGGCAACTTATTAAAAAAGAGGCATGGACATACAGAAAGAACAGCAGGATGACGCTGACTTTTCTCGATAAGGATAATAACCAGGTAGGAGCCATGTTCCATATTACAGGGATTTATAATATAGCAAACAGTGTTTTTGAAAAGAGTATGGTCTTTATCCGTAACAGCGATCTTCGAAGGCTCACCTCCCTGCCCGACAGCGCCTGCCATGAGATTGTAGTTAAGATAAGTAACATTGATGAGACTGTGCCATTGGCCAATGCCATAGCTGCCCGATTGCCCGGTGAGGAAGTTATCAGCTGGAAAAAGCTGCAACCCGATCTTGCTATGATGACCGATCTTGTCCAGCAGTTTTACCTGATTTTCGGTATAATCATTCTTGCCGCCCTGGCTTTCGGAATTGTGAACACAATGCTTATGGTCGTACTGGAAAGAACAAAAGAAATAGGTATGCTTACTGCAATAGGCATGAACAAAAAGAAGGTTTTTTCCATGATAATGCTTGAATCGGTGTTTCTCTCTCTTATAGGGGGAATAGCGGGAATGATAGTCAGTTTTGTTATTGTACGACTGACAGCACAGACAGGCATCGACCTGTCGAGGTATGCCGAGGGATTTGCCGCCCTTGGGTATTCCGCCGATGTATACCCTACAATAACTGCCGGTTTCTTTGGAATCGTAACAGTACTTATAATTATTACAGGTATCCTTTCATCAGTGTACCCGGCGATGAAGGCCCTTAAGCTGAATCCTGTCGAAGCAATCAGAACGGAGTAAATTATAACATTTAAATAACCTAGTCATGAAAGTGCTTGATATTAAAGACGTTTACAAAATATATAATGAGTCTGAAATCAAGGTACATGCCGTAAACGGGGTAACCCTTGAATTTGAGGAGGCAGAGTTTGCTGCTATCGTCGGACCTTCAGGTTCCGGAAAAACAACTCTTCTTAACCTTATAGGCGGTCTTGATACTCCATCATCAGGAGAGATCATAATTGACGGCACTAATCTTGCAAAGCTGAAGTCTTCGGAGCTGATAGACTTCAGGCTGCACAACATTGGCTTTGTATTCCAGGCTTACAATCTTATTCCCGTCCTCACGGCAAAGGAAAATGTCGAATTTATTATGTCTTTGCAAAAATGGGCGAAGGATGACAGGGACTCAAGAACATACGAATTGCTTAAAGCTGTCGGACTGGGTGACAGGATAAACAGCAGACCCTCGAAGCTGTCAGGTGGTCAGCAACAAAGAGTTGCCGTGGCAAGAGCACTTGCCTCAAGGCCTAAGTTTGTGCTTGCGGATGAACCCACTGCAAACCTCGACTCCAAATCATCAACGACGCTCCTTGAGATTATGGAAAAGCTTAACAGGGAAGAAAAAATCACCTTTATTTTTTCGACTCACGATGCAAGAGTGGTAAAAATGGCCAGGCGCATTATTACTCTTGAAGACGGGAAAGTAGTATCCGATGAGATAAGGAAAAAATAAAGGATGCCGGGATGAAACGCCTCTTCACAATAATACTGTTAATTATACTTGCCTTTACTTCAACGGTCTCAGGACAGGAGAAAAAAAAATTTCTTTCCTTCAACGGCTACCTCACTACAATGCAAAGTGCCATTTTCGATTCATTGTCGGGTCCGTTCATAAACGATTACCTGGTGCATAACAGGCTCAATTTCAAGGGATATGTAAATGATAATATCACCTTTGCAGCTGAGTTCAGGAACAGGCTCTTTACAGGAGATATGGTAAAACTCGGACCATCATATGCAAAATCCGTTTCTTCCGATAACGGATTGATCGATATGTCATGGAATATTCTTAATCAGCCGTCATATTTTTTCAATACCACTATCGACAGGTTGTGGGTCGACTATAATAAAGGTAATTTTGAAGCCAGGGTAGGAAGACAGAGGATCAACTGGGGACAGACACTTGTGTGGAACCCTAATGATATTTTCAATGCATATTCATATTTTGATTTTGACTATGTTGAGCGTCCGGGAAGCGATGCCGTACGGCTGCAGTATTATCCTTCCTATTCTTCGGCAATAGAGCTGGCGGTAAAAGCCGATTACATGGACAGGATTACAGCAGCAGCCCTTTTCAGGTTCAATAAATGGGGTTTTGATATACAATTTCTCGGTGGCTGTTTTAACAGTGAAGATCTGGTTGCCGGTACCGGATGGTCGGGGGCTTTCGGCTCTCTGTCATTCAGAGGTGAGGCAACATGGTTCCAGCCTGCAAAAAGTAATACGGGTTCAACAGGAACAGGTATCTTCACAGCCGGACTCGACAGGTCATTCAGCGATAATTCGATGGCACAGTTACAGCTTATGTATTGTAATAACCCTTATAACATAGGTAATTTCACTTCTCTTTACAATACAACAATGACTACAAAAGACCTGGCATTTTCAAAGTTTACAGCTTTTGGATCATACTCATACCCGGTGACCCCGTTATTTAACCTTACCCTTTCGGCCATGTGGTTTCCCGACCTGAAAGGATATTTTGCCGGCCCCTCACTTGATTACAATATGGCTGAGAATGTTGATTTTTCGGTGTACTGGCAGCATTTCGACAGTAATATCAGCGGCAACAGTCAAATAATTAACATGGCATATATAAGAGTAAAGTACAGTTTCTAGATTTTTCATACTTTTGCCACATCATTTAAAAAGACAGAGATGGCCCTTGTACATGAATTTGAAAGAAGCGGTAACTGGTTGTTTAAAAGAAGAAGCTGGCTTCCGGTATTCCTTGTTGTAACAGGCATATTCGTAATGTATATCGGTAACAGGCAGGCTATCCTGTTTGACATGCGTGATGAACTGATATTCCTGGGTGTAAGCCTGCTGGGCGAGATGATAAGAATTTTTACGGTTGGTTTTGCCCCCAAAAATACTTCGGGCCGCAATACATCGGCAGGCCAGATAGCCGATGTATTAAACGTGACAGGTATTTATTCCATAGTGCGTCACCCTCTGTATGTGGGTAATTTTTTTATGTGGCTTGGTCCGGTTCTTTTCATTCGTTCCACATGGTTCACAATAGTGTTTATTCTTATTTACTGGCTCTATTATGAACGTATAATGTTTGCAGAAGAGCAGTTCCTGAGAAAGAAGTTCGGTGACGTGTATGATAAATGGTCGGAGAAAGTCGGATCTTTCATTCCCCTTTCTTTCAACTATTTACCTACAAAACTTCATTTTTCCGTCAGGAATGTACTGAAAAGAGAATACAACAGCTTCGTAAATATTTTTGTTATATTCATTTTACTTGATCTAGTACGAAACTATTTCCTATCGGGAAGATTCTATCTCACCGGAATGTGGATCTATCTGGGTGTACCTGCAGGAATTATCTGGCTTATTGTGAGATCCATTCACAAATATACGCGCTGGCTCGAAGTCCAGGGCCGGTAACCCCTCTGTCAGCTAAGCTGACAGCTCCCCGCTTTAAAGCAGCAGCAATTTCGGGATAGACAACCCCTCTGTCAGCGAAGCTGACATCTCCCCTAAAGGGGAGACAATTCCGTCATATATTTGGCTGAATTAGTCCCCCTTCAGGGGGAACGCCCGAAGGGCTCTCCTGACCTTCAGCGTCGGGGGCAAGGGGGTCACCTCCTGGAGCCCATAAATATCATTATATAGTACAATAATGTCGCAAGCGAACCCAGTGCAGCAATTACATATGTATAAGCGGCCCATCTGAGGGCATCTTCTGCCTTTGCATGGTTCTCATGTGTTGTAATACCTGAGGTTGACAGCCAGGCAAGTGCCCTTTTACTTGCATTGATTTCCACAGGCAGCGTAATAAAGCTGAAGAGGGTTGTCATTGCGAAAAGTATAATACCTGCCAGCATGATACCCGGGAAACGCTGGATGAGAAGGATTCCTGCAAGCAGTATCCATGTTACATATTTCGATGACAGGCTTACTGCAGGCACAAGTTTTGACCTCATTCCAAGCCATGCATAGGCTTTTGCATGCTGCACGGCATGACCGCATTCATGAGCTGCCACAGCGGCGGCGGCAATGCTCCTGCCGTTATATACACCCTGGCTGAGATTTACTGTTTTGTTTGCAGGATTATAATGATCTGTCAATCGACCGGGGACACTTTCCACCTTCACATCGTAAATACCATTTTCTTCCAGCATTTTCATTGCCACTTCCCTCCCCGACAACCCGCTGTCGAGTGGTATTTTTGAATATTTTTTAAATTTTGACTGCAGAGTAAGGCTTACGATCATACTCAGTACCATAATGCCTATTAAAATTATCCATATACCCATAGTTCTTTTTCCTCCATTTTTAAAATAATCTCTCTGCAAAATTTCTGCCATTCTTCGATTGACAATCACAAAAAGGACATTTTAATTAATACTACCGCTAATTCTTCTTAAGGGGACATTTGAATATCAGGTGGTTATAGTCTGCTTTAAGGTGCAGGGGGTGTGCATCAGACCTTTTGAGACAGTCACTTACATAAGGTCATTTTGTCATATTGAAATGTGCCATGTGTTTCTAACGTGTAAACTACTTTAGCCGGCCAATTGTTATATTTGCCGTATGATAAAGTTTATAAACAGCATCTTATCCTTTATATTATCCCTGCCTGTACTTTTCTACAGGTATGCCATATCTCCTTTCCTCCGGCCTTCCTGCCGTCATGTCCCCACCTGTTCGCAGTACATGCTCGATGCCCTCAGGCGGTTTGGACCGTTTACAGGTCTCCTGATGGGAACAGG
The DNA here is from genome assembly GCA_046706305.1 of Bacteroidales bacterium. GTDB lineage: Bacteria > Bacteroidota > Bacteroidia > Bacteroidales > VadinHA17 > LD21. The sequence continues at coordinate 46,288 of JBJKPQ010000039.1, read as the reverse complement.
ACGTATTCTGAGATGCCGGCCGGGTGGTACACATGGATACGACCCTGTGCCTGTTATCAGGTTCAGGAAATACCATCCTTTAAAAACATATACCGGGAAATGGCAGTCGGAAAACAGGCTTAAGCACTAAAAACATCAGAAATTCAGCTCTTCCTTGAGCTGCTTATACCCCGATCTGCTTACGGGCAACTTATCTCCCGATTTGAGTATTGCGACGTGGTTATCCTTTCCATACGGTTCTATCTTATTGATCTCTTCCACCCGCACAATATATGACCTGTGAACCCTTACAAAGTCCTCACGCGGAAGGTTTTCCTCGTAAAACTTCATTGTCTGTTGTTTAAGTGACTTTCCTTCAGTATGGTATATCATTACATAATCATCCTGGGCCTCCACGAATCTGATCTGGTCGACCGGTATAAGGTTTATAGAATTTCCTTTCCTTACGACTATCCTGTTTACAGGGGTGCCGCTCTCCGGCTTTTTCTCAAGCAGGAGGTTAGCCGGTTTCTTATTTCCGAGACCCGAATGTATCTTGTCAACAGCTTTCTTTGTGGCTTCTATGAACCTTCTTTTTGGAAAAGGTTTCATGAGGTAATCGACAGCATTAAGTTCGAAAGCCTTAAGAGCGAACTGATCATATGCCGTTGTAAATATTATTTCCGGCTTTTCAGTCATAACCTCCACCATCTCAATCCCTGTGAGCCTGGGCATCTGAATATCCAGAAAGACAAGTTCCGGTTTCATGGCTGTAATTGTTTTAAGACCGTTAAAGCCATCGGCGCATTCCGCTATAACTTCAATATCATCCAGTTCTGTCAGGTAATGCTTAATAAGTTCCCTTGCAGGTGATTCATCATCAACAATAATTGTTCGGATCTTTTCCATTTTACCTATTCATTTTAAAAAGGGTCATCCCGGCGGGCCCGTTGTTAACCCACTAAAATTAAGCATAAATTTCGAAATCATGATTCAGGAATGCAATTCGGGAATAAAAAGCCTCACGGTAAAAATACCATTATCTTTTGTTGTACTTATCGATGCTTTATTACCGTAATATAGTTCAAGCCTCCTGCTTACATTCAGCAGTCCCGTGCCGGTACCTATCCTTAACCTGGGAGAGGCATCAAAATTATTGCTTATGGTTATTTCAAGGGCCCTGTTCTTAATTTTTGCCTCTGTTTTGATATTCACGGTGCCTGTGCTTTCATAAACACCATATTTTACTGCATTCTCATAAAGGGGTTGCAGAAGCATCACAGGTATCTTATAACCAAGACATTCATTTTCAATATATTCTTCTGTAATAAGCTTATCCCCGAATCTCACTTTCTCTATATCGAGATAAAGTCTGAGGTTGTCAAGTTCATTCTCCAGTGTAACAGGCTGTTCATCTTTTCTCGAAAGCGCATATCGCATGAATTCGGAAAGTTTTACAACCATTTCTCTTGCTTTCTCAGGGTCGGTTATTGTTAGTGAGCTGATAGAGTTCAGGCTGTTGAAGAGGAAATGAGGATTTATCTGGGATCTTAGCATTTTGATCTCCGTTTCCCTGACCAGGCTCTCAAGTTTGGCGGCCCTGGCATTTCTTTCCGATAATTTTGTGAGGCTTATAAAAAGATAATATGTGAGTATAACCAGTCCGTAAAGAAACACACCTTCTCCTATCCTGTAGGGAAGGGTGGCAGACCAGTAGGCATTGTAACCGGCACCTTCCTGTACAACTGTGCCTGTAATAATTTTTACAAGCAGTATCCAGAGACTGACCGTTATGGCACCGATAATAATAATATTTGTAAGTTGTACAGATGTTCGCGTTTCACCTGAATTAAAATACTGAAAAGGGTACCATATCGACAAAGCCAGTCCGGAATAAATAATCATGGATATAAGGCTTTCAACAAGGCTTACTTTTATGAAGCTGCCATATACATAATAAAACAGGACTGACTGGCCTAAAGCCACGAGGACCCAGGCCAGCCACCAAACAAGCTGTCGCACACTGTTTTCAAATACAGGGTGTTTCATTCATAATATCATTTATAGCTTTTTATTTCACCACCTCCGAAAATAACAGCTCCTGTTATTACAAGCTGTTTTGTAGGATCGACAGGAGTTCCCGATATCAGTTTCCGGGAATCATTAAACCCTCCGAGGATAGGAGTAACTTCAATTTTTACATTCCATTCATCGGGCACTATTATTGTGGCTCCGCCAAATATGCATGCAAGTTCAATTGTATTCCTGCCTGGTGCCAGACCTGCTTTTGTAAGATCTATCTCGGTACCTCCGAATATCGCTGTCAGCTTGCCGCCCCTGAAATTCTGCGATATTATCTGGCGTTCTCCTCCACTGAAAATGTGGACATAGTCTATATAATCGTCACCGGCAACACCCTTGGAAAACGCGGGTCCCCCGCCTTTCCTTCGTGAAACAATAAAAATTACGCCTATTATAATAAATATTGATGGCCAGAACATATTGTAATTATAAAAGGTCTCACTGAATATTTTCGGTAAAAGGAAAAATCCGCCGACGGCCATAACAATAATACCGGCTGTCTTTTCTGTCGATCCGAGAGTCATCACAAGGCCAACAGCAATAAGCAGCATTGGCCAGCTGAATATTATATGATCGATGAATCCGGGGAAAAACCCTGTGTTTCTCAGGACAAGGAACAATCCGACCAAAACAAGGACCACACCAATTATTGCCCTGTTATTTGAGGGGTAGTGGTGATTGTGTCCATCCGGCATACTGCCGCCCGTAAAGTTCTCATTTGTTTCCATAACTATAGATTTATTTGATTTTTACTAGATTATCTATTTGTGCCTGTGTACAAGTGAAGAAAGGATAAAAGACAGGCCCGCAATTCCAATGACTGCCGGCCAGTAGTAGATCCTGAAAAATTCATGGGGAAAGATAAAATAATTATCCTGCAGGAACCAAACACCGCAGGCAATCATAACAAGGCCACCTGTAAATTTAAGGTTAAGCAGAAGCAATACGCCAATGAATATCATCGCGGTTTCCCACGTGAAATATTTATTCACGCTGCCCAGGTGAAAGAGATCATTTGTGGCAATAAGCAGGGCCACTCCCAGCAGAATGAAAAAAAGTCCCACACTTAAACCCGGCCGGTGCTCTCTTTCTCGTATTCTTTTGTAATCTTTACGTCTCATGATTAAAAATATTAATTAAGTCAAAAATAATTTTTCCTGCAAAAAAGAGGTAAAGAAAATCGGCGAGCAACGTTTTAATACCGGTATTTGGTGTTTTACAGCAATAAATGTTACTTTTTTGTTGATAATTTTTTTAATTGACGAAGGATTTATATTTTTGCAAACCAAAATTTGAAAGAGATGTCCGGTAGCATAATAATACCGTTAGGCGGTTTAAAGGAAGGACTCCACATATTTGATTTTGAGATTAATAAAGAGTTTTTTGAACAGTTTGAAGAATCGGAGATAAAGGAGGGAAGCCTTACAGCGCATATAGAATTGGAAAGGCGTAAAACCCATCTTGATCTGCTGATTAAGATCCGGGGTAATGTAAATATTTGTTGCGACAGGTGCCTGGAGATCTTTCCGCAACCGGTTGAAAGTGAGAACAGGTTGCTTGTTAAGTTCGGAAAGGAAGAAGGAGAGACTGACCCGGATATATTATTTCTTGCAGCTGATGAACATGAACTGGATATGAAGCAGCATATATATGATTATATTGCGCTGTCAATTCCGATTAAGAGAGTTCATCCGGACGATGCAAACGGTGAGAGCACTTGCGACCCGGATATGTTGAAGAGGCTGAAAGAGCATATGGTTGATGAGGAACCGGTAACGGATCCGCGATGGGACGAATTAAAGAAATTAATGAACGATAATTAAACTGAATTAAAATGGCACATCCGAAACACAAACATTCCAAAACCAGGAGAGATAAGCGCAGGACTCATTACAAAGCTACTTCGCCTACCGTTGCTACCTGTTCTAACTGCGGATCTTCTGTGATGTATCACAGGGTATGTCCTGAGTGTGGCTATTACAGGGGGAAGTTAGCAATTGAAAAGAAAGCAACAGCCTGACGCATTTAACTTAACAAAAAGGATATGAGAATAGGCCTTGATGTCATGGGTGGTGATTACGCACCTGATGCAGTCATTGAGGGCGCAGTAGATTCCCTGCAACATTTGTCGGACGGTGAAAAGCTTGTGCTTATAGGAGACGAACAGTCGATCCGTGACAAGCTCAGCGAAATGCAGGCAGAGCCATCCTTATTTGATATAGTACATACAACCCAGGTCATTGAAATGGGTGATCATCCTGCCAAATCTTTTTCACAGAAAAAGAATTCCAGCATTGCTGTTGGCTACGGGATGTTGAAAAGTGAAGTCCTTGATGGCTTTTGCAGTGCCGGGAATAGTGGCGCAATGCTGGTAGGAGCAAGTTACACAGTTAATGTAATCCCCGGTATTCTGCGACCTGCCCTTGCCACCCTGCTCCCCTGCATCGATAACAGGAATTCAGTTATCCTCGATGTGGGCCTTAACCCCGACTGTAAACCGGATGTGCTGTTACAGTATGGTATTCTTGGTTCTATATATGCCAAATATGTACTCGGGAAGGATAACCCTACCGTCGGCCTTATGAATATAGGTGAAGAAGAGACAAAGGGTACACCCGCAATAAAAGCGGCATATGAACTTATGAGGGATCATCCGACCCTTAACTTTGCCGGAAATATTGAAGGCAATAATCTTTTCCGTGAGACGATGACAGATGTTATTGTCTGCGATGGTTTTGTAGGTAATGTGATTCTGAAACAGGGGGAAGCCTTTCATCATATTTATAAGAGCAGAAACCTGAAGGATGAATTCTTCGACCGCCTCGATTTTGAGAATATAGGTGGTACACCTATTATCGGGATAAATGCCAATGTTGTCATCGGGCATGGTATCTCAAAGCGTAAAGCTATAATGAATATGATTCTTCAAACCAGGGATGTGGTTCATGCCAACCTGGCTCAGAAGATAAAAGAAGCAATTTAAAATGGAAAAAGTACGTGCAGCCATAACAGGTATTAACGCCTGGGTGCCGGAATACAGACTGACAAATCAGGAACTCTCAACAATGGTGGAAACTTCCGACGAATGGATAATGCAAAGAGTCGGGATCAAAGAAAGAAGAATATTAAAGGAAGAAGGCGCGGGAAGCTCAGATATGGGTGCGCAGGCCGTTAGCGGCTTACTTGAAAAAACAAATACGAAACCGGAAGATGTGGATCTCGTTATCTGCACTACGGTAACTCCTGATATGCTGTTCCCGGCAACGGCAAATATTATATCAGATAAATGCGGGATCAAAAATGCTTTCAGCTTTGATCTCAATGCTGCCTGTTCCGGCTTTATCTTTGCTTTGCAGACAGGAGCTGCATATATCGAATCGGGCCAGTACAAAAAGGTAATTGTCGTGGGCACCGACAAGATGTCGTCGATTGTCGACTATACCGACCGCACCACCTGTCCGCTTTTTGGCGACGGCGCCGGAGCGGTACTCCTTGAGCCAACAACGGAAGAAATGGGTGTGATGGATCATATCTTCCATACTGATGGTTCAGGACGGAAATTCCTTCATCTGAAAGCCGGAGGCTCTGTAAAACCTGCTTCCCATGAGACTATTGATGCCAGGGAACATTATATTTACCAGGAAGGACAGAGCGTATTTAAATTTGCTGTCTCTAACATGGCCGACGTGGCTGTGGAGATTATGGAACGCAATGATCTTAAATCTGAAGATATATCCTGGCTGGTCCCTCACCAGGCTAACCTCCGTATTATTGATGCCACAGGCAGGAGAATGGGACTGCCGCCGGAAAAGGTTATGATCAATATCCAGAATTACGGTAATACAACAACAGCTACTATACCCCTGTGCATATATGAGTATGAAAACCAGCTGAAAAAGGGTGATATCCTCATACTGGCCGCATTCGGAGGCGGATTTACATGGGGGTCCATATACCTGAAGTGGGCCTACGATCCTAAATAGTGGTCTCCTGATGTTTTTTATGCAATAGTTTTTATATTTGTAAGTTATTAAGTTTTTACAATTAATAAACTTTAAAAATTATGGCAAAAAACAATGAGGCAGAAAACCCTACCATAAATCTGATAAGCAACGGAACGGAAATAACAGGTGATGTAGTATCCAGTGGAGATATAAGGATAGACGGAGCATTGAAGGGCAACCTTAATACCAAGGGGAAGGTTGTGATTGGCACAACAGGTAAGGTTAGCGGAGAGGTTATTTGTAAAAATTCTGAGGTGTCAGGCATAGTGGAGGGAAAAATCAATGTAAGCCAGTTGCTTACACTGAAAGCCTCATCCAAAATACTTGGTGACATAGTGACCTCAAAATTGTCTATCGAACCGGGCGCTAAGTTCACGGGTAGCTGCAAAATGAGTGATACCGATGAAAATGGAGGAGCCTCTCTCATCAAAGAAAAAGAACCCGAAAAATCAGGGAAATAAGGGGATCCACGATTTTGCCAGGTACTCAGGCCTCGCTTTCCAGATGGCCGCAATAATACTGGTCGCAGTATGGGGAGGGAATAAGCTTGATAAACTGGCAGGATTTCAGACTCCTGTATTTACCATAGTACTTTCATTACTGGGGGTATTCGCCGCAATCTATACCGCAGTGAAAGATTTTCTTAAGTGATTTTCTCTTGAAACGGTTTTTGAAATATATATTATTCCTTTTGTTAATTAATATCCTGGTGATATTAACAGGATATATTCTCACATTTACTGTAAATGCTGACATTGACCCGGGAAGTATTGCCCTTCTTTCACTTCTTTTCTCCATAATTTGCATTGTTACTTTTGCCGTTTTTATGAAAGGACAATCGAGGGACCCTCATAGTCAGACTTTCCACAGCCTGGTGGCAATAAGCCTTAAGTTCCTGCTTGAGATCGGGTTAGCCCTTATTTGGTTTATTGTTGCTAAAAAAAACTCATTGCCATCGCTTTTAAGTTTTTTTGTTATATATTTAACACTCACTTTGTATTCGATATATTCCATGTCGAAAACTCTGAAAACCAGATCATTGTAAAACACGTACTGATTTGAAAACGAAAATTTTTATAGGTTTATTTTTCTTTCTTCTGTTTACAGGAAACTCATCTACGCTTTTTGCACAGGAAGGACATGAAAAGGGAGAAGGAACAGAAAGTTTTGATGCAAGTTCATTCATTTTGGAACATATTGCCGATGCGCACGAATGGCACCTTTATACTAAGAAAAACGGGGAGAGCGTGGCAATATACCTGCCGGTGATAGTATACTCAAAGGATAAGGGACTTAATATCTTTTCGGCAAAGAGACTGGCACACGGACAGGATTATAAGGGATTCCGGCTGGAAGAAGAGGGCGATCTCAAGGGAACTATAGTGGAAGTGGATGAAAGAGGCCATGCCGACCTGAAAAACCTTCCTGTCGACATATCCGTTACAAAGACTGTTATCGGACTTCTGGGGGCAGCTGTCATTTGCCTCCTGCTATTCCTTGCCCTCGCAAGATCGTATAAGAAAACCGGCATAAGTGAACCACGGGGATTACAGAGCTTCCTGGAACCCGTTATCGTATTTATACGCGATGATGTGGCGATACCAAACCTTGGTGATCGTAAGTATGAAAAATATATGCCTTACCTTCTGACTGTATTTTTCTTTATCCTTATAAATAACCTGATGGGGCTTGTTCCGTTCCCTCCTCCCTTCGGAGCTATTGTAACAGGAAATATTGCCGTCACATTTACTCTCGCACTATTCTCCTTTGTAATTATTCAGTTTAGCGGGAACAGGAACTACTGGAAACACATATTCGCTACACCGGGTGTTCCCTTGTGGCTGCTTCCAATTATGATCCCGGTTGAAATTATCGGTCTGTTTGCAAAGCCTTTTGCTCTTATGATCCGATTGTTTGCCAATATGCTGGCGGGACATATTGTTGCCCTCAGCCTCATAGCACTTATATTTATTTTTGGTACACTGTGGCTTGCCCCCGTTTCCATATTCTTCGTGGTCTTCATGGACTTTATGGAATTGCTTGTGGCATTCCTCCAGGCATACATATTTACTCTTCTGTCGGCACTGTTCATAGGAATGGCAGTGCAGGAGAGCCATTAGAATTTTTGTTTAACTAAATATTTTAATTATTATGACAGGTACATTAGCAGCAGTAGGAGCAGGTCTGGCAGCCATTGGCGCAGGTCTGGGCATCGGTAGAATCGGTGGTTCGGCAATGGATGCAATAGCAAGACAGCCGGAAGCTTATTCCAGGATACAGCTGGCCATGATCATTTCAGCCGCTCTTATTGAAGGAGTTGCTCTGTTCGCAGTGGTAGTTTCACTATTGAAGTAACCGGATTTATGAAGCCTGCAACGGTTGGTTGCAGGGCTTCTATTTTAAGTAATTTGTTAAAGGATTTATTATGATATTATTAGCTAACAGTCTGACTACTCCCGCTTTCGGGACTCTCTTCTGGTCAGTTGTAATTTTCAGTATCTTTTTCCTTGTCCTCGCAAAATTTGCCTGGAAACCCATATTAAGTGCAGTTAAGGCACGCGATGAAATGATTCGCAGTTCTCTTGAATCAGCCGAGAAAGCCAAAGAAGAAATGCTTAAGCTGCAGAGCGACAATGAGACAATTCTCAGGAAGGCCAGGGAAGAACGTGAAAATATACTAAAGGAAGCAAGGGAAGTAAGGGAGAAATTGATTTCGGAGGCAAAAGGAAAAGCAGCCGAAGAAGCCGAAAAACTTATTGCGAAAGCACGTGCGGGAATAGAAAGCGAGAAACTGAAAGCCCTCTCGGAAATACATGAACAGGTAGCTGTCATTTCTGTGGAGATCGCTTCAAAACTGCTGGGCGAAAAGCTTAAGCAAACTGAAGAGCAGGAGAAACTGATCGATAAGTATTTGAAAGATATTGATTTTAAAAAGAATTAAGGGGTATCAGCAATGAATGACAGTAAAATATCAGTCAGGTACTCAACCGCCCTGTTCGATTCAGCCCTTGAAAAAAACATACTTGAAAAAGTAAATGAAGATATGATCTTTGTCGCGGAGATTTGCAAAAGCCCGGAGGCAAAGGAATTACTTCAAAGCCCCGTGATAAATCCCTCAGAAAAGACACAGGTGTTTCATGCTGTACTGAAAGGTAATGTGGAAGATATTACTCTTTCTCTTATCGACCTGGTGGTGAAAAACGGGCGTGAGAGTTTTATCCCTGCAATAGCAAGAAATTTCATTTATAAAACGATGAAATTCAAAGGTATTACAGAGTCTACCCTTACTACTGCAGTAGAGGTTAATCCTGCTGTTAAGAAACAGGTGACCGACCTTATATCAGAAGTTTTCAGGACAGGTGTCAGGCTTGAGCAGATCGTTGATCCTGATATTATTGGGGGGTTCATTCTTAAAGTCGACGACAGCTATATCGATGCCAGCATAAGGAATAAACTTCGCAAAGTGAGGAAAGAACTACTGGGAAGTGCAATTATTAAAGAATAACAGTTCATCAAATTTTTAGGAATTTTAAGTTAATATAACATGGCAAATATTAAACCAGCGGAAGTTTCGAAGATTCTCAGGCAGCAACTGGAAGGTATCCAGACCGGTGTCGATCTGGAGGAAGTAGGAACTGTGCTTCAGGTTGGTGACGGAATCGCCCGTATATACGGGTTGTCAAACGTGGAGTCGAATGAACTCATTGAGTTCGAAAACGGCATGGAAGCAATAGTTCTGAACCTCGAAGAAGATAATATCGGGGCAGTGTTGCTTGGACCCACGGAAGAGATTAATGAAGGAGATATTGTTAAACGTACAGGCAGGATTGCTTCTATCGGCGTTGGAGAAGGACTTCTCGGGCGCGTTATAAGCCCTACGGGCCAGCCTCTCGACGGTAAAGGCCCTGTAACGGGCGAGCTCTATGATATGCCTTTTGAAAGAAAGGCTCCCGGAGTTATATTCCGCCAGCCTGTTAAGCAGCCTCTTCAGACAGGTATAAAGGCAATTGACGCCATGATACCTATAGGCCGCGGGCAGAGGGAGTTGATAATCGGCGACAGGCAGACCGGTAAAACGGCTATCGCCATTGATACTATAATAAACCAGAGAAGTAACTTTGAACAGGGCAAACCTGTTTATTGTATCTATGTTGCCATCGGTCAGAAAGGATCAACAGTAGCCAACATTGCTGCCACCCTTGAGGAATACGGTGCTCTTCAGTATACCGTGATAGTACTGGCAACAGCTTCAGACCCGGCTGCATCTCAGTTCTATGCACCTTTTGCCGGTGCGGCTATCGGGGAATTCTTCCGCGATACCGGACGCGATGCCCTTATCATATATGACGACCTCTCGAAACAGGCAGTATCATACCGTGAAGTGTCTCTGCTGCTTCGTCGCCCCCCGGGACGTGAAGCTTATCCGGGTGATGTCTTCTACCTTCACTCCAGACTTCTCGAGAGAGCAGCCAAGGTGATCGAATCGGATGAGGTGGCCAGGAACATGAATGACCTGCCGGAGGTACTGAAACCAATGGTGAAGGGAGGCGGATCGCTGACTGCCCTGCCTATAATAGAAACACAGGCAGGCGACGTATCTGCCTATATTCCGACAAACGTGATCTCCATTACCGACGGCCAGATCTTCCTCGAATCTAACCTCTTTAACTCCGGCGTTCGTCCGGCTATTAACGTAGGGATATCAGTGTCGAGGGTTGGTGGTAATGCGCAGATCAAGGCAATGAAGAAAATTGCCGGTACCCTTAAGGTAGACCAGGCACAATACCGTGAACTGGAAGCCTTCTCAAAATTCGGTTCGGATCTCGATGCCACAACAATGGCTACTCTTAACAAAGGGGCCAAGAACGTTGAGATACTTAAACAGGGCCAGTATGCCCCTGTACCGGTTGAGAAACAGATTGCAATAATTTACTGCGGAACAATGGGATTGTTGAAAGATGTACCCGTTGATAAGGTAACCAGCTTTGAAAGTGAATATCTCGAATATCTCGAGCTTAGACACAGAGATGTTCTTGACACCCTGAAGGAAGGGGTCCTCAATGATGAAGTAAAAGACACACTTGAAAAGGTTGCAGCAGAAATAGTTTTGAAATACAAGCCTCAGTAATTGCGTTGAGCTGATAAATGATTTTTAAATGGCGAATTTAAAAGCAATACGTATACGAATAGCCTCGGTTAAATCGACAAGGCAGATCACTTCAGCAATGAAAATGGTTTCTGCCGCACGATTACGTAAGGCACAGGACAAAATAGTCAGCCTCAGACCATATGCCAATAAGCTGCAGGAGCTCCAGGTAGGTCTGTCGCAAAGCCTTGTCGATTCCGAAATTGAAAACGTATATGGCAGGAACATATCTGAAGAGAAAATCCTTATTGTAGTGGTTACCTCAAACAGGGGGCTCTGCGGTGCATTTAATTCAAGTGTCATTAAAGAGGCACGCAGGGTAATATCCGAACAGTACAGCGAACAATACAGAAAGGGAAATGTTTCCATTCTGCCCATAGGCAAACATGGTTATGACTTCTTCAGGAAAAGCACTTTGAAGATACTTCCGCAAAAGAACGATCTTTTAAATGATCTTACTTATGATAATGTGGCAAAAGTAGCCGAAGGAGTAATGAAAAGTTTCGTTAACAGGGAGTTTGACCGAGTGGAAATGGTTTATAACAAGTTTAAAAATGCGGCAGTTCAGGACCTTACTACCGAATTGTTCCTGCCTGTGGAATCAGCATCCAGGGACGGCTCAGGACCTGCACCTGTAGACTATATTTATGAACCCGACAGGATACAGATAATACAGGAACTTATACCTAAATCTTTAAAGATACAATTTTATAAGGCAGTCCTGAATTCCTTTGTTGCAGAGCATGGTGCCCGTATGACAGCAATGCATAAGGCTACCGATAATGCAACAACTATGATCAGAGATCTGACGCTTCAATATAACAAAGCGAGACAGGCTGCGATCACAAGCCAGATACTTGAGGTCGTCAGCGGTGCGGAAGCCCTTAATGGTTAAGATTTAATATTGAAAAGAGGATTGTTGTAAAGGATAATGTACAACCAAACAGAACTTAAGGATTTAGTCGAAAAGGCTATTACCAACCTGTCGTATAATACGGAAGCAGAGAGGCTGATTGACCCCGTAAAGTACATCCTTTCAATTGGAGGGAAGAGGCTGAGACCGGTACTGGCCCTTATGACCTGCAACCTGTTTAATGATAATATAAGCGAGGCGGTTATGCCATCTGTCGGGCTTGAGGTTTTTCATAATTTCACCCTGGTGCACGATGATATAATGGACCAGGCTCCGGTACGAAGGAACTTCCCCACGGTACACAGCAAATGGAATTTAAACCAGGCTGTACTATCAGGTGATGTAATGGCCTTCGTCGCCAATGAATGCCTCCTGCAGACACCCTCAAGATGCCTGTCGAAGGTGTTCAGAATTTATAATAAGGCTGCCGTGGAAGTGTGTGTCGGCCAACAGCTTGATATTGATTTTGAAAAGTCTTCTTATGTAACACAGGAAGAATATCTCAGGATGATTGAGCTGAAAACATCAGTACTGCTGGCTGCTTCAGCCAGGATAGGAGCTGTAATCGGAGGCTCGTCAGACAGGGATGCCGACCTTATGTATGAGTTCGGAAGAAACCTCGGACTTGCTTTCCAGATACAGGACGACCTTCTCGACAGCTATGGCGAGTCAATAGTGTTCGGTAAGGTTCAGGGAGGTGATATAATTTCAAATAAGAAAACCTTCCTCCTTGTTAAAGCTTTTGAACTTGCTGACAGGGAACAGGTGAAGATCCTGCATGAACAGTTCTCATCCGTAAACACTGATCCGCAGGAGAAGGTAAGAACAGTATTGGATATTTATGATCAGCTTAATATTCGGTCAGTAACAGAAAATACAGCCGGCAGTTACATAAAAAATGCTCTTGCGCTCCTTGAAAAGACAGATGTTCCAAAGAAACGGAAGAGTGAACTGCAGTTGATGGTCAGCTCTTTGATAGGACGAAAAAAATAATGGTCCGGCACTGGAATCCGGCAATGGATCGCAGTTTTCAGATTCAACCGGGGATTAAAGACAGAACGGGCTTCGGGTACTGAACGTGGATGCCTGTTTACATAAGACAGGGAAGGGAAAAGCCCCGAATTTTATTAAATTTGTATCTTCTGTTTCAATTTAATAATTATAAGGTGTGGAAGATGTTGCCGGGGAAATAAACAGAACAAAATTCATGCTATAGAAAAAACATTTATACTCATTTAAAATCAAATAAAATATATGTCACAGAACACAGGGAAAATCAGCCAGATTATAGGTCCGGTGGTTGATGTCACATTTGAGAAACAGGGTGTTGACATGCCCGATATTTATGATGCTCTTGAAATAAAAAGAGAAGACGGTTCTTCTCTGGTTGTTGAATGTCAGCAGCACATAGGGGAAAGGACCGTGCGTACCATAGCGATGGACTCAACCGATGGCCTTCGCAGGGGTATGGAAGTGGTAGCTACCGGGCAGCCTATTACAATGCCTATCGGTGAACAGATCAAAGGACGTCTTATGAATGTTACCGGAGAGGCTATTGACGGACTGGGTGCTCTCGATAAAAAAGGAGGTTATCCTATCCACAGGACTCCCCCGAAATATGATGAACTTTCTACCGACAAAGAAGTGCTTTTTACCGGTATTAAAGTAATTGACCTTATTGAACCATACTCAAAAGGAGGTAAGATCGGCCTTTTCGGAGGTGCCGGTGTTGGTAAGACCGTTGTTATACTTGAGCTTATCAACAATATCGCAAAAGCTTATTCCGGTCTCTCTGTCTTTGCCGGTGTCGGTGAAAGAACAAGGGAAGGTAATGACCTTCTTCGTGAGATGCTTGAAGCAGGTGTTATCACTTATGGTGAAGAGTTTCTCAAAAATATGGAAAAAGGCGGCTGGGATCTTTCAAAAGTTGATAAGGATTCACTTAAGGATTCCAAGCTTGCACTTGTATTCGGGCAGATGAATGAACCCCCGGGAGCAAGAGCCAGGGTAGCCCTCTCAGGACTGTCGGTGGCTGAACATTTCAGGGATGGTGACGGGAAAAGCGGCGGACGAGATATCCTTTTCTTTATGGATAACGTGTTCAGGTTCACACAGGCCGGCTCGGAGGTTTCTGCATTGCTGGGAAGGATGCCTTCAGCTGTTGGCTACCAGCCGACACTGGCAACCGAAATGGGTATTATGCAGGAAAGGATCACCTCAACAAAAAATGGTTCCATTACTTCGGTACAGGCTGTATATGTGCCGGCTGATGACCTTACCGACCCTGCCCCCGCTACAACTTTCGCACACCTTGATGCAACTACCGTTCTTAGCAGGAAGATATCAGAACTCGGTATTTACCCGGCTGTTGATCCTCTCGATTCAACTTCAAGAATACTTTCTCCGGAGATTGTTGGTAATGAACATTACCAGTGTGCTCAAAGAGTGAAAGAGCTGCTTCAGCGCTATAACGAACTGCAGGATATTATTGCTATCCTCGGTATGGATGAACTATCGGAAGAAGACAAACTTGTAGTTCACCGCGCAAGAAGGGTTCAGAGGTTCCTTTCTCAACCATTCCATGTGGCCGAACAGTTCACCGGAATACCGGGTGCCCTTGTTTCAATAGAAGATACTATAAAAGGCTTTAACATGATTATGGACGGCAAGGTTGACCAGTATCCCGAATCAGCATTTCTCCTTGTGGGAACTATTGAAGATGCTATTGAGAAGGGTGAAAAGATACTTGCCCAGTCAAAATAAAACCGAGTAATGAAAATAGAAATAATCACACCCGATAAAAGAGTATATGACGGGGATATAAAATCTGTAAGGGTCCCGGGTAAAAAGGGATCCTTCCAGGTTCTGAAGGACCATGCTCCCATAGTCTCGACACTCGACAGCGGTAGTGTTATAATTGTTGATCAGGCAGGAGTAGAAAAGATCGTTGAGATTGACGGAGGAGTAATTGAAGTCAAAGCTAACAAAATAATTCTCCTTGCCGACGGAGTAAGGTAATACTGCATGAAACCGGAAGAATTCAGAAAACAGGCTCATAAGCTCGTTGACTGGATGGCAGACTACATGGAAAATGTGGAGGACTATCCGGTTAAATCACAGGTTCAACCCGGTGATATATTCAATAAGCTGCCTGATCAGCCACCGGTCAGTCCGGAGCCTTTCAGTACGCTTATGAAGGACCTGGATGAGGTCATTATGCCCGGTATCACCCACTGGCAAAATCCTAATTTTTTTGCATACTTCCCTGCCAACACAAGCCCTCCATCGGTGTTGGCAGAGATGATAATGTCAACACTCGGAGCACAGTGTATGATTTGGGAAACTTCCCCGGCTGCGGCTGAACTTGAGGAAAAAATGATGGTATGGCTCAGGAAAATGATTCAGCTTCCAGATGAATTCGAAGGTGTTATACAGGACTCGGCATCAACAGCCACTCTCTCAGCCATACTTACTGCCCGCGAGAAAAAAACAAGCTTCTCCTTCAACACTTCCGGGGCAGCCGGTAACGGTATCCTGAGAGTATATTGTTCGGAACAGACCCATTCTTCAGTTGAAAAAGCTGTTAAGATTAGTGGAATAGGCAGGAAAAACCTTGTGAAAGTTCCCGTACGTGAAGATTTTTCAATGGATACAGAAAAGCTTCGTGAGAGTATTTTGAAGGATAAAGACGCTGGATATATTCCATGTTGTGTAGTAGCCACCCTTGGTACTACCGGAACCACCGCCATCGACCCTCTGAGAGCCATAGGCGAGATTTGCAGGGAAAATGATATCTGGCTCCATGTTGACGCCGCAATGGCCGGAACGGCTCTTATTTTGCCCGAATTTCAATGGATGACCGACGGGAAGGAATATGTGGACAGCTTTGTCTTTAATCCTCATAAATGGATGTTTACAAATTTTGATTGTACTGCATATTTTGTGAGGGATGCTGATTCCCTAATCCGGACATTCGAGATACTGCCCGAATACCTTAAAACACGTACCAGGGGCAGGGTAAATGATTACCGCGACTGGGGAGTGCCACTGGGCAGACGGTTCAGGGCGCTTAAACTATGGAGCGTTATAAGAAGTTACGGCGTTGAAGGACTACAGGAAAAAGTCAGGTATCATATCAGCCTTGCTGCTAACCTGGAGAAGCTGATTAAAGAGGAACCCGATTTTGAAATACTGGCACCGGTGGTCATAAGTGTTGTCTGTTTCCGGTATAAACCAAAAGGATATTCAGATGAAGAGCTGAATGCAGTAAATGAAAAGCTTAATCATCTTCTTAATGACTCGGGCCTTATTTACCTTACACATACCGTTCTTAACGGGAAGTACACTCTCCGTATGGTTACTGCCCAAACAGAGGTGACAATGGACCATGTGGAAAAAGCATGGGACCTGATACTGTCATTTGCCAGGAAACTTTAAAGCTTGTTTAAAAGGTAAATTAGTTAACCCCGGAACTTACAAAGCAGCGTACCGATGGCCATCAGTACTGCAAAAAAATGTTTTGAAAATTACTGACTTGTCGTATTTAGCACCTGATCAGCCGGTTTTGAGGTTAAAAACCACTTTTTAGATAACCTCTGCTTCTTCCTATATTCATTCCAAAAAGATCCATGTTGAAAAGGAATTCAAATATTGGTTTTTCACCCGGTTTGGTCCATGTGGTTTCTAAGCCCGCTGAGATCATAAAAGGCATTCTGAAGACATGAAAATCAGAAATAAGATCAAATCCGTATGACGTAAATGTTTCATTTCCCTTGTGGAAAGCGGTGGTTAACTGGTTGTTGACAGGTACATTAAAATAATAGTTATCTGTACCTGAGGCATAATCATAAAACAGCCCTGCCCTGATACGTTTAATGTACAGGAGGCTCGATAAGCTCAGATCGGGATAAACCAGGGGAATTACATAGTCGGATGAAAGGAAATTAATCTTTGTTGATACAATGTTTTTATATCCCCTGGGAAAAGAGATCATGCTGCCGTACAGATATTTAGACGGGTTCTGCTTTTCTGCCTGGTACCTGATTCTCAGTCCGTTATTTTTAAGTAATCCGGGGAAATAGAATGTGCCTGCAAATGATACTGCACTTCCGTAAATTGGCCTGTCAAGAGGTGCCAAAGAATAGTTGACATCTATTGTCTGAGCCCACCGGGGATATATATCGCGGTATGCAGATACCTGGTAATTCGAAAAATACAATCTCCCGTTTAATATTATCTGGCCGTAATCGTATGTCCCTTTGTCTTTAAGATAGATGTACCTGTTTATATAGTCCGAAGTAAGAGATCCCTGGAGAAACTGCGTAAACCTGCCCGATGAAAAAAGTAATGGCAGTTTGATAGTATTCGAGAACCTTATCAAAGGGTTAACAGGGGAAGGATCGTTAACAGACTCTCCGAGTTTATATACCTGCGGGAATTCACCATAGTCGAGTTGTGATTCAATGACCGGATACAATCCACTCCATGTTACCCTTGTGTGTAACACATTCCTTTTTGTAGCTGAATATTCATACCCAATACTTGTAACAAGTGTGCTAAGAGTGTTCTGGGACATAAGTGTGACACCTGGTCTAATAGAAGCCGGGTCCGTTTTTATCTTTTCAATATCGGCATAGAAGGGCATCCAGCTGTGAAACCTGAACAGATGCTGCCATTTCCTGTAGGGTGAAGTCTTATAATCACCCGCCGGTTCCTCTCTTTCCGGTTTGCTTTTAATGCTTACCCTGTCAAGCAGGGGAGAGGAGGATGAGGAATCGTTCCATGTTATCTGAACCGGCCCGGAAACTGATGCAACACATATATTATTCCCTTCTGCCGTGTAATCACTGAAAAGAATATTTTTCCCGCCCGTGCTTAGATCGGAGGCACCAAACCTGGTGTTTGTCAGCCGGAAATACTTACTGCCTGCCGTTTTCATTATTATATTATCAGTACCTGTTTCAGAACTCGTGAAGAAGAGGGTGTCGTTTTTCAGGAATGATGACTGCAGATCGGTCCTGCCCGGTTTTAAAAGTGTTTCCCACGATGAGTTTGTAGTATTGTAGGAGACAATGCTTTCTCCGCCTTCACTTAGTCCTATGAAAGTTATTCGTTTACCGTCGGCTGACCACTGGGGATGCTGCAGGTAAACATTTCCAGGAACATTGGAAGCCCCGGTAATACTACCATCGTCAGGATCTATAAATACAAGTTTATTACTGTCATCAGAAGTGTTTTCGATGGCGGCTATCGTTTTTCCGTGGGGAGAAACAGCAGCAGCCATATATCTTGTCCGGCCTGACAGTCGCCTTGTTGTCATGCTGCGCAAGTCAAGTATCTTAATTACAGAGTAATTCCTGTTATCCCATCTCGGATCGGGCTGGTTTTCCACCCATACAAGTTTGCCGCTCCCGTAAGTGATAAACCAGGGGTACATATAACCGGGAACATGTATTTTTTTTTCTGATCCCTTGGAAGGGCTGATAAGAACGAAGCAGGCGGGATCTTTTAGCGAGGTTTTTATTGCTATGATACTGTCTCTGCCTGCATAAACAGGGGAATAATAGTTGATATAGCTGCCCTTTTTGTCCGGATTAACAGGATTATATGCCTTACTACCATTCTTTTTTATCTCTCCAGACCATATTTTCCCCAGAGTATCGAGTGTTAAGTTATAAAGCCTCTTTTTTGTAAGTCGTCCGTTTCTCATGAGACTTATATTTACAGGATTGATTGTAAACGGCTCATCCGATGTGAACCGCATTACCCTGTTCCAGATTTGAGGGTCATTCCGGGTATAGGCCCATGTGACCATCTGGAAGCCTGATTCGTAATATGACGGGATAAAGTCCTTGTAGGAATCATTAAGTATCTTGTCATATTTATAGGGTTTGCCTTTCTCCACAGTTATGGCCTTAAGCTGTTTCCTGAATGATGGTGTTCGTCCTCTTCCTGAGGGAGTCAGCCATGATTCGGCAAAAACGGCATCCCCTTCAAGAAGCCACATGGGCAGAAGGGAGGAAACGATCCCAGTGAATTGTTCTCCGAGTGCATATGACATCACACCGGAAAATCCCTGCCTGAGGGAGAGCATCTGGTAAACATGGGTCATTTCGTGAGTGGCCAGCTGTTTGTAAGGATCCAGGGGGATTGTATTCTGCTCGGGAGTGGGGTAAATCTCCATCCTTTTAGGAGCCCATGCAACATACCCGTTCGACTGGGTTGTCTGGCTGTGCAACACTACAGGCAGGTGGAATTTAAAGGCCGGGAAAAGAGTTGTAAGGTTTGCTGAGGCACTATCGAGCTCTTTTGCGAACCTAATACCCTGTTTCCTGAAATCTTCCGGAAATATCACAGTAAAATGTTCTGTTTTTATCTGTTCCCATCTAAGGGAAGCAGGATCCTGTCCTGTATTGTAATATTGTGCAAATGATTCACCTGCATACAGGAACATTACTATAGTCAGGATTATACGGATATTTCTGAAAGTAAACAGCATGGCTCAAAAGTAATAAATTTAGTGAGCATTAGGTATTTGGCGATAATATTAAAAAAATAAGTAATTTCGTGCCTTGACCATAAAATGATATCGCAATAAAACATTTAAGCTGATGAAGAAATACAGGCTTATAAACAATATAACAGGCTGGGTGGTCTTTGCCATTGCTGCCGTTACCTACCTGATGACCATAGAGCCTACAGCAAGTCTCTGGGATTGTGGTGAGTTCATTGCATCGGGCTTTAAGCTGGAAGTAGGGCATCCTCCGGGAAACCCTGTGTTTATGATAATGGCCCGTTTCTTCACGCTCTTTGCCGGGGGTAATGTTTCCAGGGTGGCAGAGATGGTTAACTCGATGTCGGCTCTCGCCAGTGCGTTTACAATTTTGTTTCTATTCTGGACAATAACACATCTTGCCAGGAAAATTATTCTTAAAGAAGAAAGTAATTACACAACAGCAAGGATTATAGCAGTAATGGCAGCCGGAGCAGTTGGTGCCGTTGCATATACATTTTCCGATTCCTTCTGGTTTTCAGCTGTGGAAGGAGAGGTTTATGCCACCTCAGCGTTTTTTACAGCAATTGTTTTCTGGGCTATCCTTAAATGGGAAAATGTGGCCGATGAGAAGCATTCGGATAAATGGATAATACTAATTGCTTTCCTGATGGGTCTGTCGATAGGTGTTCATCTTCTTAACCTTCTCACAATCCCCGGGATAGTGCTTGTTTATTATTTCAGGAAGTTTGAGTTTTCATGGAAAGGATTCTTTGTTTCGCTTGCAACATCCTTGATGCTTCTGGCACTGTTAATGTGGGGTATTATGCCCGGTGTTGTTACAATATCCTCAAAGTTCGATATGTTCTTTGTGAACACACTGCATATGCCTCCCAACAGCGGAATGGTTACCCATATAATTATCCTTGCTGTACTTTTTATTTTTGCTGTAAGAGCCTCTTTCAGGTCCGCAAACAGCTCAAAGAACGGAATACTTGCCATTGCAGCTCTTTTTCTCACCGGTATATGGGTGGTGTCAGGCTCTGCAGTTTTTAACATACTTATCCTTCTTGCCGTAAGCGGGGTAACCTGGTTCCTTGCACAGAAAAACAGGACAGCCCTGAATGGTATGCTTACCGTTATTATGGTTATCCTGATAGGATATTCATCAAACGCCATAATAGTTATAAGAGCTTCAGCCGATACTCCTCTTAATGAGAATAATCCCTCGAACCCGTTCAGCCTTCTTTATTTTCTTAACCGTGAGCAATATGGTCAGAGACCCTTATTCAAAGGTCCGTACTAAAATGCACCGGTTACCGATTATGTTAACGGCAAACCTAAGTATGCCCTTGAAAAGGGGAAATATATAGTAACCGGATATGATCTTGAACGGGTTTACGACCCCCGTTTTGTAACACTTTTCCCAAGGATGTGGAGTGATCGAGATGATCATCCGGAAATATACAAACAGTGGGGGCGTGTGAAAGGTGTGCCGATACAGGTGACAGATGAATCGGGACAGAAAAAAATAATTAGAAAACCTACGTTCATGGAAAACATGCGTTTCATGTTTTCCTACCAGTTCGGATTTATGTACTTCCGTTATTTTATGTGGAATTTCTCGGGAAAACAAAATGATACACAGGGCACCGGGGGGGTTGTTAACGGCAACTGGATAACAGGAATTAGTTTTCTTGATACCCCCAGGCTGGGAACAACCAAAGACCTGCCTCCCGATATGAAGAATGATCCTTCGAGGAACAAATATTACCTGTTACCGCTGCTGCTGGGGCTGGTGGGCTTATTTTATCATTACAACCGCGACAATAAAAACTGGTTCATAATTTTACTTTTGTTCATAATGACAGGACTGGCCATTGTGTTTTACCTTAACCAGGATCCAAACCAGCCCAGGGAAAGGGATTATGCCTACGCGGGCTCTTTCTATTTCTTTTCGGTTTGGCTGGGTTTCGGTGTGCTGGCTATATTTGACGCACTGTCGAAGCTTGTCTCTGAAAAAATTGCGGCACCACTGGCTGGAGTACTCTGCTTTGTTGCAGTTCCTGTGCTGATGGGTTCGGAAGACTGGGTCGATCACGACAGATCCGGGAGATACCTTACCCGTGATGTGGCCTTCGATTATCTTAACTCATGTGCAAAGGATGCCATACTGCTTACCAATGGTGATAATGATACCTTTCCCCTGTGGTATGCCCAGGAGGTTGAAGGTGAAAGAACAGACGTGAGGGTTTGTAACCTTATGCTGCTTAATACAGACTGGTACATTAACCAGATGAAGCGGAAAGTGAACGAATCGGATCCCTTGCCGATAACCCTGCCTGTAAAAAAATATTATGACGGTGTTAATAACCAGGTGTTCATCGTAGAGAAAACAAAAGACCCTGTAGATATTTCAACAATTATAGACTGGGTTAACAGCGGAAATAAAGCCACAAAGGTTCAGATATCTTCTTCAGAACTGCTCGATATTATTCCCTCGCGAACAATTCGAATACCCGTTGATAAGAAAAAAGTGATAGAGTCTGGTACCGTGCTGCCTCAGGATTCCGATAAAATTGTCCCTTATATCGATATCCATCTTAAGGGGAACTCAATCCTGAAAAGCCAGCTTATTGTCCTTGACATCCTGGCCCATAATGACTGGAAAAGACCTATATATTTTGTATCGGGATATCATAATGATGCCCTCGGGCTTGAGGACTATTTCCAGCTCGAAGGACTTGCATACCGTCTTGTACCGATAAAATCACAGAATAAGGACTGGCTGGATTATGGCAGGATAAATACGGATATACTCTATAACAACCTTATGAACAAGTTTGCCTGGGGTAATGCCAGCGCAAAAGGAGTGAACCTCGATTATAATCATAAGCGGACTATAATAGTTATCAGGGCAAGGCTTAATTACGCCAGGCTCGCAAAGGCGCTTGTTGCAGAAGGTAAAAAGGATAAAGCCATTAAGGTTCTTGATTATATTATGAAGGAACTGCCCATCGATAAAACATCATACGATCCGTATGTACCCGATATTATTGATGCATATTTCGCTGCAGGAGATACTGATAAGGCTGTCGAAATGACTAAGGATCTTTGTAATTTCTACTACGGACACCTCGATTATTTCCTTAAACAGGCTCCATATATAGTGCAATCGGCAGAGTATGAGATACAATCGGCAATACAATATCCCTCCAAGGTGGCAAAATCGTGCCAGGAATATGGTAAACCGGAACTGGGTGAAGAGATAAATAGCAAACTGGAGGATTATTACACCAGGTATGTCAGGATTGTCAATCCTTCACAAAAATAGGAGGTTAATTACGCTCGGTTGAAACAGTAGTGGAAGTGTTAAGATATTTACCTACAAGGAAAAATATCTTTTCAGGGTAAATGGGCTTAAGTATGTATTCATTACACCCGGCTATATAAGCTTCTGTTTTTACCTGTTCCGAGGAAAAGGCAGTAATCATTATCACCGGAACACTCTTCCTTTCTTTGCGTAAAAGACGGATACATTCAATGCCATTAACAAGAGGAATAAGAAAATCCATGAATATCAGATCTGCCCTGCTGTCTTTTCGGCTTATGTAATCAACGAATTCTTTTCCTGTACGAAAAATCTTCAACTCCGCACCGGAGTTTTTAAGAACTGTTTCATAGTACCTGATCGAAGGTAAATCATCCTCAACTATAACAATAATTCTTCCGTCAAGCTCTAAGTTGCTGATATTCAGATCCATTTAAGGTATTGATTAGACAAGTATAAAATTACTACATGTAAAAGATCAGGCACTGTCAATTTGGTGCAGTTATTAACATTTTATCAACACGGTGTTTCCGGGGTAGTTGGACCACATTTGGTTTGCTTATAAAAATTTCGCAAATTCGTATAAATAAAATCTTGAACTCATGCTCAAAATGTTACACATTATCAGAGTTTTAATATTAACACTGATACTGACTGAACCTGCTGCATGTCTTTATGGTCAGGGGCATATTGATAACGCTACCCGTGCAGTCTTTATTTTCGATATAGCCAGGTATATTGATTATGGTCCGGGTTTTGCCGATTCGGCAGTTTTCAGGATAGGGGTGCTTGACAGGGATGAGTTTTTGTTTCTGGAGCTCGGGAACCTGAGAAAAACAAGACCGGAAATACAGGGGAAACCGGTTGTTCTTGTAAAATTCAATTCGGAGAGCCAGATAACCTATACACAGCTATTATATGTTAATAAAGCAAGTGGTTTTAGCCTCGATAAGGTTAAAAGCGTTATTGCAAATCACCAGACACTGCTGCTTACTGAAGGATACGAATTCCGTGAATCAATGATCAATTTCATGGGCGTGGAGGGAGAAATGCCAAAATATTCAGTTAATGAGGACCTGATTAACAGGGCCGGCATGAAGGTTAATTCAAACATGCTTACCCAGGCCATAAAAACAAGGGAGGACTGGGAGAAACTATTCGGGAAAGCCAGTAAAGAGATAATAATTCAACGTGATACTATCAGGCAACAGTTATTGACAATTCAGACCCAGAAAAGCGAGATTTTGCACCAGAGGGCTCTGCTCGACAGCCTTGATAAAGAGATCGATAACAGGGAGAAGACTCTGTTCGAAAAACAAAAAGTCCTTGAAAGCCAGTTTAAGAGGATCAATACACAGCAGGGAGAGATTACCTTTCAGAAGAAAACAATAACGCAGCAGCAGAAGGAAGTCAGGATACAGCAGGACACCCTTGCCAATCAGAAGGTTAAGATAAGTCAGCAGGTGGCAAGGATCAATCAGCAGCTGGGAAAGATCAACGACCAGGAAAGCCGGATAAAACTACAGCTGGCAACGCTTGAAAAGCAAAAGCTGATTCTCTATTTTGTTATTCTTGCCCTTTTCCTTGTGAGTATTCTCGGGTACTATGTCTACAGGGGGTATAAGATAAAGAAAGAAGCTAATATCAGACTTGAGGATAAGAACAGGACTATCTCCAGGCAAAAGGATGAAATAGAAAAACAAAGGGATATAGCGGCTGCCCAGAGAGATCAGATAGCTTACCAGAAGAAGCATATTACTGATAGTATTATGTATGCCAAAAGGATACAGACCGCTCTTATTCCATCACTTGAGTTGTTCAGCGATAAGCTTGAGCATTTTGTCCAGTATAAACCCCTGGCAATTGTTAGCGGGGATTTTTACTGGGTATCAGCAGCAGGTAACAGCCAGATTATAATTGCAGCCGACTGTACGGGGCACGGTGTTCCAGGTGCTTTTATGAGTATGCTTGGTGTTACTCTTCTGAATGAAATTGTGATAGGCAAACATATATCAATGCCTGACCGTATCCTTGAGAGCCTGAGGGAGGGTGTAATAAAATCACTTAACCAGGCGGCCGATGAAGAAAGTATTAAAGATGGTATGGATATAGCAGTATGTCTTGTAGATTTTGATAACGACACACTCTGGTATGCCGGGGCAAACAGCCCTCTTTACCTTGTACGTGAAGGGCAGTTGATTCATTACAGGGCCGATAAGATGCCTGTTGCCATTCATTATAAAATGGGACCTTTTACTCTTCATGAAGTTAAACTGAAAAAAGGAGATGCTTTTTATATCTTTTCAGACGGATACGCCGACCAGTTTGGTGGACCGAAGGAAAAGAAATACATGACAACAAAACTTAAAGAGACTCTTGTTGCTCTTGAAGGATTGTCTATGATTCAGCAGGGGGAAAAACTGAATGAGATATTTGAAAAATGGAAAGGCGACAACCCCCAGGTTGATGATGTTACTCTGATCGGAGTACGATACTGACTATCTGCACACCCACCTTGTTGTAACACCTAGAACAGTGACATCAGGAGTGGCCTCAATTCTGACAAGAGCAGCATCGCAATATTCCGTTTCAGTACCCTCGGTTAACAGGTCTCCCGATGAATCATAGGTGTTTTGCTGGCATATCTTGCAATTCTTGATACTCTCGCAGGAGTTGAATGCACCTACAAGAAACAAAAAACCAACTACATATAAGAATTTCCTTTTCATATCCTGCATTTTATTCATCAAATATACTAATTCTATGGTTAAAGATCATGTTTTGCAATAAAAGGATGACATGTTTCAATATTGTTACAAATCATGCAGCAATTTATAAATCTGCAAGTCTTTGTATCAGGAATGAAAATATTTATAAATTGCAAAAAAAATAATCGTCATGGAAGATTCTAAAATGAAAAAGCATGTTACAGTGGTCGGAGCCATACATATAGGTTTCGGCTTCCTGGGACTTATAGCAGCACTTGCAGTGTTTTTTGCGCTTAATTTTGCAAGGGGACAGGTTGTTGGTGATGACACAGGAGAGATGGTTCTCAGATTCTTATCAGTGTCAATACCTCTTCTTATTGGCTTCCTCTCAACTCTTGGTCTCGTAGGAGGTATCGGTCTGTTTTCTTATGCTCCGTGGGCCAGGTATCTTGTTATAGTGGTTGCTGCTCTTGGTTGCCTTAATATTCCGATTGGTACGCTGAAAGGTGTATATTCATTATGGGTACTGATGCAGGATGAAACGGTGAAGCTGTTCCGCAAAGACTGATTCTTTTAAATATAATTTTTGTTATTTTACTTGTGGGGGTGTTACATGTAGCACCCCCACAATTTTTTGATTTAAATTTGCTGTATGACTAAATTGCATAAATATGGCAGAAGATAATAAGATTATTTTTTCAATGAACAGGGTCGGAAAAACTTTTCCACCCCACAGGCAGGTTCTGAAGGATATATCTTTATCCTTCTTCCTGGGAGCCAAGATCGGTATAATAGGTCTTAACGGATCGGGAAAATCAACCCTGCTTAAAATTATAGCAGGCATAGAAAAGGAGTACCAGGGAGATGTGACTTTTCTTCCGGGATACACAGTGGGACATCTGCCCCAGGATCCTCTGCTGCGCGAGGACCGCACCGTGATGGAGATTGTCAGGGAAGGGATGAAGGAGACAATTGATATCATTAAAGAATATGAAGAGATAAATAATAGTTTCGGTGATCCGGATGTATATGAGAATCCCGACAGGATGCAGAAGCTTATGGACAGACAGGCAGAGCTGCAGGAGAAAATCGATTATCTCGATGGCTGGAACGTGGAGCATAAGCTTGAAAGGGCAATGGAGGCGCTTCGCTGCCCGGAAGGAGAAACACATGTAAGTGTGCTTTCAGGAGGCGAGAGGAGAAGAGTAGCTCTGTGCAGGCTTTTACTGAAGCAGCCTGATGTGCTGCTGCTCGATGAACCGACAAACCATCTGGATGCTGAATCTGTGCAATGGCTCGAGACTACACTCAGGCAATATCATGGTACCGTAATCTGTATTACCCACGATAGATATTTTCTGGATAATGTGGCAGGATGGATACTTGAACTGGACAGGGGAGAAGGAATACCCTGGAAGGGTAATTATTCATCATGGCTCGAACAAAAGGCCAGGAGACTTGAGATCGAGGAAAAAGGTAATATCAAAAGAAGAAAGATACTGGAACGCGAACTTGAATGGGTAAGGATGTCTCCCAAAGCACGTCACGCAAAATCCAAAGCAAGACTCGGTGCCTATGAAAACCTTCTTAATCAGGATGTGAAACAGAAAGAAGAGAAACTGGAGATTTTCATCCCCAATGGTCCGCGTCTTGGTGATAAAGTCATTGAAGCCCTTTCTGTCACCAAGGTATTCGGCGACAGGATCCTGTTTGAAGATCTTGAATTCAGTCTGCCGCCTAATGGTATTGTTGGAATTATAGGGCCAAACGGCGCGGGTAAGACTACACTCTTCAGGATGATAATGAAACAGGAGGAGGCAACCAAAGGCTCATTCAATATAGGACAAACAGTCAGCCTTGGTTATGTTGACCAGGCTCATGAAGCAATCGACCCTGAGAAATCTGTTTATGAAGTTATCTCTGGTGGCCAGGACGACATTATGGTAGGAAACAGGATGGTAAACGCCCGGGCTTATGTTGCAAGGTTTAACTTCACAGGGGCTGATCAGGAAAAGAAATGCGGAATCCTGTCGGGAGGTGAAAGGAACAGGTTGCATCTTGCCCTTACTCTCAAATCTGGAGCCAATGTCCTTTTACTCGATGAACCAACCAACGATATTGATGTGAATACCCTGAGAGCCCTGGAAGAAGGACTTGAAAACTTTGCAGGATGTGCTGTAATAATATCGCACGACAGATGGTTCCTCGACAGGGTGACGACACATATCCTTGCATTTGAAGGCGATTCAAAGGTTGTGTGGTTCGAAGGTAACTATTCAGATTATGAAGAGAACCTTAAAAAGAGAGGTGCCGATAATACCCCCTCAAGGATAAGGTATAAAAAGCTTATGTAATGAAATGATAACAATATTTTTTATATGAAAAAGTGCATGATTCTTATCGTTGCAGTATTAACCACAATATTGATGCAGGCACAGCAACTGCATAATGGTAATAACCTGTTCGACGATGACTGGCTTTTTCACAGGGGGGGAGCACAGGGTGCAGAAACCCCGGCTTTTGATGACTCCGGCTGGAGAAGAGTGGACCTGCCACACGACTGGAGTATTGAAAACCTCCCCGGTACTGATTCCCCTTTTAACAGAGATGCCATAAGCCAGGTAAGCGGGGGGTTTACCACAGGAGGTACCGGCTGGTACAGGAAGTCTTTTTTCCTGCCGTACGCAATGAAAAGCAAACGGGTTTTTCTGCAGTTTGATGGTGTCTATATGAATCCGGAAATATGGATTAACGGTGTGTCTGCCGGCAGTCATCCATACGGTTATACTTCCTTCGGGTATGATATAACAGATCTAATAAAAGCTGATGAAAATAATCTTGTTGCAGTTAAGGTCAGAAACGAAGGTGAGAACAGCCGCTGGTATTCAGGTTCGGGTATCTATCGCCATGTCTGGCTTCGGATCACCGACCCTGTACATGTAAAACCATGGGGAGTCCGCATCACATCAACTGTTGTTCCGGGCAGCGCAGCAACAATAAATGTGAAAACAAAAATTCAGAATCAATCAGACCCGGAGGCCTGGATCAGGGTTGTCACAAAAATAACTGATAATAACGGGCTCGAAACCGGGAAGGCTGTAAGTGAAAAAATTGCAGGTGGCAATAGTGACGTTGAATTTAATAATGATATAACGCTTAAGAATCCTGAATTATGGTCACCCGGTTCTCCTTACCTGTATGCTGCCGTTACGAAAGTCTACTCTTCCGGCAGGCTTGCCGACAGCATAAAAACAATATTCGGAATCAGAACAATCTATTTTGATTCAGCAACAGGCTTCCTTCTCAATGGGAAGGAAATTAAACTCAGGGGGGGATGCTTTCATGATGACAACGGGCCTCTTGGTTCAAAATCATTCAACAGGGCCGAGGAAAGACGCGCTGCCCTGTTAAAAGAATCTGGTTTCAATGCTGTACGCTGTTCTCATAACCCTCCCGCACCGGCCTTCCTGGATGCATGCGACAGACTGGGCCTAATGGTTATTGATGAGACATTCGATATGTGGAATGACGGTAAGAATGCAAATGATTATCATCTTTATTTCAGTAAATGGGGGAAGCGGGATGTATCATCCATGATAGACAGAGATTTTAATCATCCTTCAATTATACTCTGGAGCATCGGAAATGAGATTCCGGGAATGAATACACCCGAAGTAGTAATGACAGCAAAGGATCTTGCTGATTATGTCAGATCGGAAGACCCTTCAAGACCTGTTACTGCTGCTGTGAACGGGCTCGGACCGGATAAGGATCCGTTTTTTGCGGAACTCGATGTTGCCGGATATAATTACGGATCGGGAGGTGATCACATGAAGAGTAACATATTTGACACTGACCACGGCAGAGTGCCGGAAAGGGTAATGATACAGACAGAATCATACCCTCTCGAAGCTTTCAGGAGCTGGATGGATGTACTGGATCATAAATGGCTTACCGGCGATTTTGTTTGGACAGGTGTGGATTATATCGGGGAAGCCTCCATTGGCTGGAGGGGTTACTGGCAGAAGCAGGACTTCTTTCCATGGAACCTTGCTTTTTGTGGTGATATTGATATATGCGGATGGAAGCGGCCCCAGTCTTATTATCGTGATGTTCTGTGGAAGAAGGACCAGCTCTCTCTTTTTGTAAAACCCCCGGTACCTTCATTCCCTGCAAATCCGGATAAGATGTACTGGAGCAAATGGAACTGGGAAGATGTTGTGGCAGACTGGAACTGGAAGGGATTCGAAGATGATACAATAGAAGTAACCGCATATTCGTCCTGTGATGAGGCGGAATTGTTTCTGAACGGAAAATCACTGGGGAGGATAAAAACCAACAGAGCCTCCGAGTTCAGGGCCACCTGGAAAGTACCCTACCAGCCTGGCGAACTTAAAGTAACAGGTTATTCGGAAAGAAGGAAAGTCAGCACTTCAGTTCTTCATACAGCTTCACAACCTGTGGTGATTCATCTATCTGCCGACCGCGATACAATCAAAGCAGGGGGGCAGGACCTGTGCTATGTAACCGTGGAGCTTCTAGACAGTAATGGTTACAGGAACCCTAAATCGGAAAATACCGTTATGTTCGAGGTTGAAGGACCCGCAACAATTGCAGGTACAGGAAATGCAAATCCCGTAAGTCTCGAGAGCTTCCAGGACCCTTCACGCAAGGCCTGGCATGGACGTTGCCTGGTTATTCTGCGATCGGGGAAGAAAGATGGAAAGGTAACAATACGTGCATCGTCGCCGGGGCTTAAAACGGCAAGCCTTTCCTTTAATACAGTTAATTGACTGGCTGGCGTAAATATTTACAGCTTATTAAAACAATAGGTAACGAAACTGCGTTTAGATCATTATTGTTTTTGAAATCAAGGTTTTTATGGCAAAAAGATTAATAGTCGCTACAGCTGTTTTTATGCTCTTTTTTTCAGCAGCAATGCCGGCAGGTCCTGCCGATTCGATGCTGGTAAGGCCTTTTGGCAGGGTGTATATTTATAAAAAGACCCCTGTCCCTGAAAATATAATTATCATGATCTCGGGAGATGCAGGATGGAAATTCGGTGTGACAGCTTTTGCAGATACATTCGCCGATATGAATTCTCTTGTAATAGGTGTTGATATTCTCAGATATTATCACGAGCTGAAGAGCAGGGAGGATGAATGCTATGATGTTGCAGCAGATTTTGTTCAGCTGGCCACCGAGGTGGAGAAACACTATAACTATCCCGGATATAAGCCGCCCGTGCTGATGGGATATTCAAGCGGGGCAACACTTGTATATGGCATTATGGCACAGGCGCGGCCGGAGACTTTTACCGGTGGGATATCGCTGGGTTTTTGTGCCGATATGGAATTGCCAAAGATGTTATGCCGGATAAACGGGCTGAATGAGAAAACTCTTACTGAAGGTAAATCGTTTCTTCTTGAGCCGGATGCCAGGCTGGGAAATCCCTGGATAATCCTCCAGGGGAAGCTCGATAAGGTATGCCCGTACCCTGATGTTGAGAAATTTGTAAACCAGACTACAGATGCTGAACTCATAACACTGCCTAAAGTCGGACATGGCTTCACCAGATGGAGCGATTTCATGCCGCAGTGGAAAGATGCTTACAACAGGATACTGGAAAAAGCAAGGCAGGAGCATAACGAAATAAATGCGGAGGCTAATCCCGGAGATCTGCCGGTGGTGATAACTAATGCCAAAATACAGAATCCGCAGGCTCCTGTTGCTCTTCTTATATCGGGAGACGGTGGCTGGTATGGTTTTGAACAACAGATTGCTGATAACCTTGCTTTACACGGAATTCCGACAGTCGGACTCGATTCAAAAAAATATTTCTGGAACAGGCGAACACCTGAAGAAACTGCCAGGGACATGGGTAACCAGCTTGAATATTATTTAAATGCATGGGGGAGGGATAAACTTATCCTTGTCGGTTATTCTCTGGGAGCCGAAATAGTGCCTTTTATTTATAACAGGCTTGCTCCCGGTATTAAATCGAAGGTTATATCAACTATTTTGCTTTCACCGGATGTCTCTTCCGACTTTGAAATACATATTACCAATATGCTGGGACTTGGAAACAGGAACAATACTTATGATGTACCTGACGAAATAAGAAAGATGAAAGGAACAAAAACGCTTCTCATTTTCGGGGCGGGAGAGAAATCGAAGGTCCCTTCACTGCTGAAAGGGACTGATGTGAGGATCAACATAATACCCGGAGACCATCATTATAAATTTGATCTTCCTCTCATTATGAAGACCATAATCGATAATAAGGCAATTTAAAAATCCTTTTGTACCTTGCTGCCTTTGTCTTAACAGGTTTCTTATTTTAACTTTTAAAGGTTTTTACAATCCGGACGGCTTATTTGCTCAAAGGATCTTATCCCTCATTAATGAAAATAAGGGCACTTGCCATAATATTGTTTCTATCGCTGTTTACAGGTAATATGATTATCGCAGATATGCTGCCAGATAAATCATACACTCTGAGTGGTTTTGTCCTTGATGCGGAGAGCGGTGAATCACTGGCAGGTGCCGTTATATTCCCGCAAGAGATGCCATCAAAGGGTACAACCTCAAATTCATACGGGTACTTTTCCCTTACTCTTCCGGAAGGAGAATATAAAATGACGATAAGATACCTGGGTTACAAGACACTGATTGTACCTGTAAGCCTTACAGGTAACAGGAAACTGAATATTGAGCTTGAACAGAGTTCTGTTTCACTTGGCGAGATAACCGTGACGGGAGAGAAAGACAACAACAATGTTGTATCCGGGGAGATCGTATCGAAGGTGACTGTTAAGGAGATACAGAATATCCCGGTAATACTGGGTGAAAAGGATATTCTCAAGACAATACAGTTACTGCCCGGTGTTACACCTGCAGGTGAAGGTAACTCAGGGTTTTATGTCAGGGGCGGCGGTATAGACCAGAATCTTATCCTTCTCGATGAGGCACCGGTATATAACCCTTCACACCTCCTCGGTTTTTTTTCGACCTTCAACTCCGATGCCATAAAGGATGTTACTCTGTATAAAGGAGGTTTCCCGGCTGAATATGGAGGCAGACTATCTTCTGTCGTCGATATTAAGATGAACGAGGGGAACGACAGGGAATACCATCTTTCAGGAGGACTGGGACTGATCTCATCCCGTCTTGCAATGGAGGGGCCCATAGTAAGGAATAAAGGATCCTTTATGATATCGGCCCGACGAACTTATGCCGATCTCTTCCTGAAGCTTCTTTCACCAAACGGCCCTGATTCTACAGCCAGCCGGTCGTCATTATATTTTTACGACCTTAATCTTAAAGCAAATTACCGGGTAAGTACCAAAGACCGGATTTTCTTTTCCTGCTACCTGGGACGTGACAACTTTAACCTTGGAGGTTCCCTGGGTCTCGACTGGGGTAACGTGACGGCAACAACACGGTGGAACCATGTGATAAGCGATAAGCTTTTTTCAAACACATCTCTGATCTTTAACAGGTACAGTTATAATTTTAATGTCGAAGTTGGGACAAGTACTATGAGGGTACTTTCTGAAATAAAGGACTGGAATATTAAGGAGGACATCAGCTTCTACATAAATCCGGCTAATTCCCTTAAATTTGGTGTCAATTCTGTCTACCACACCTTCATTCCCAGCAGGGTTGACACGACATCTTTTTTCCATGTACGTTCAATGTATAACATGTATGCCCTTGAAAATGCAGTGTATGTATCAAATGAGCAGACAATATCTCAACATTTAAAAGCAACCTATGGTCTGCGATATTCGATATTCAGTTCAATTGGCCCGGGGACAGTCTATACCTACGATGATGTTGCCGATATTGTTGATTCAGTTTCTTATCCTGCAGGTAAGATATATAATACTTTCAGCGGACCGGAACCCAGGGTTATAATAAATTATATAATAAACGATTCCTCTTCCGTGAAGATATCATATGCACGTACAAGACAGTATCTCCACCTGTTGTCAAATACTACTTCAACAACACCTTTCGATCTGTGGGTACCGAGTAACAGGAATATTCTGCCGGAGATAGCCGATCAGTATACATTAGGATATTTCAGGAATTTTTCAAATAATATGTTTGAAACATCTGTTGAGCTATATTACAAGAATATGCAGAACCAGATTGATTACCGCAATGGTGCCAATCTGATCCTGAATGATAAAGTCGAGTCGCAGCTTGTATTCGGAAAAGGCTGGAGCTATGGTGCGGAATTACTTGTAAGCAAGAAGTATGGCAGACTTACCGGGTGGGTAAGCTATACCCTTTCAAAGACATTGAGGGAATTCCCCTCGATAAACGGAGGAGCGGTGTTCCCTGCCAAACAAGACAGGCCCCACAACCTTTCAATAGTGCTTATGTATAACCTGAATAAGAATCTCACTTTGTCGGCCACTTGGATTTACCTGAGTGGTAACGTTGTTACATTTCCCAGCGGTCGGTATTTTATCGACGGTAATGTGGTACCTTATTATACCGAACGTAACGGATACAGGATGCCTGATTATCACCGGCTCGATTTGGGACTTACATGGCAGAGGAAGAAGACAGACCACTTTGAGAGCAGCTGGAATTTCTCTGTTTATAATGTTTATGCAAGAGATAATGCATATGCTATAAATTTCCAGCAGGATCCTAACGATCCTTCCAGGATGCAGGCCGTGCAACTTTCTTTGTTCAGGATAGTACCGGCCGTAACATATAATTTTAAATTCTGACAGAGGATGAATACCATTTTTCAGGCATACAAACCAATTGTGGAAAAAGTTCTTCTGGTAACTGCCTTCATCTTTTTATCCGCGGGATGTGAAAAAGTGATCACGGTAGATCTTAATGAGGCCGCTCCCAGAGTTGTTATTGAAGGTCTTATTGATGATGGACCTGGTCCGTATTATGTAAAGTTATCACGATCGGGAAGCTACTTCGGAGGAACATCCCTGCAGGGAATATCAGGAGCAGAGGTGGTGATAACCGATAATACAGGTATTACCGATACACTTCCCGAAAGAGCACCGGGGATTTATCAGACTATAAAAACAAGGGGAATACCCGGGAGAACATATACTCTTACTGTAAATACGGATAACATCACGTATAAAGGTCAGTCTTCTATGCCGGACCATGTTAATATTGATTCACTCAGTCTTGTAACCTCTCAGGTCAGCCATATTTTTATCGGAAGTAATTCGTCAGGGGAAAACGCTCTATATGTGTACTGTTATTTCCGCGATCCTCCGGGTAAAAACTTTTACCGGGCAAAGGTCTTTACTAACGATTCGACCAATATGGAGCGTTACCACCTGTTTGACGACCAGTATACCGATGGTGAGGAGACTGAACTGAGAGTGGCTCATGTCGAACAGGGCGATAAGGTTAAAGTGGATCTTTATTCTCTCGACAGATCTACTTATGCCTATTACAGAACCCTCGAGGATCTGATCTATTCAAATCCTGTATTCGGTTCAACACCTGCAAACCCTGATTCAAACATCGACAACGGTGCGCTGGGCTATTTCGGTGCATGTGCCATTTCCACAAAAACGGTTATTGCAGGCGGTCGGGGGGTAAAATGAAAGCCTGATTTTAAGGTGTCAGACAGGATAATTATTTCCATACAGGACCGGTGTGTATTTCATTGAAATTATTTTTTTAACTTTAGATATTTAATCTGTCTAACCGTGGAAAAACTGGCCATTAAGGAAAAAATCGGGTATGCACTCGGAGATGGTGCTGCTAACATTGCATGGAGAGGTGTATCGACCTTTCTGCTTATTTTTTATACAGATGTCTTTGGTATTAACCCGGCTGCTGTCGGTCTCCTGCTGCTGATAGCCCGCTTCAGCGACGGCGTCAGCGACATAGCCATGGGAGTGATAGGCGACAGGACCAACACCCGTTACGGGAAATTCCGTCCATGGATTTTATGGACCGCCATTCCACTGGGTGTAATACTGTCTCTTCTTTTTACAAGTCCCGATCTTGGCAATACGGGTAAAATAGTTTATGCTTATACCACGTACATCCTGTTCACACTTGTTTACACTGCTAACAACATACCATACGGGGCGCTGATGGCTGTGATGACCGGAGATGATAAGGAGCGAACCAGTCTGGGTTCCTACAGGATGGTGGGAGCCTTTGCCGGGGGGATGCTGGTGCAGGGAGCATTGCTTTTCCTGGTGGCTCACTTCGGTAACATTAACCCGGAGATTAATGTTAAGCAGCTGGACAAGGAAAAATACGTGGTTACGGTATCGGCCCCTCATGATGTTGCCAATGTCAATATTAAAAGTAAAAGTGGAATTGCAATGTTTTCCTGGGCCGATACACTAAACAGGGAAACAGACAGTGTTGCCACCAGGGGGAAGAGTTTTTCAATGAAAGCCCTGAAGGAATATGCATTTATGGTTTCGGGAGAAAGTAATCTGGATGCCGGAAGCATCTCCATTATTGATCAGAAAAGAGGATACAGCCATGCCATCTACCTTCTCTCCGTATTTCTTTCTCTGTTCCTGATAATAACATTCTATTCAACACGGGAGCGTGTTGCTCCGCCAAAAACACAGGATACAAACCTGTGGCGTGACCTGCGTGACCTGGTAAGAAACAGGCCCTGGATTATTCTTCTTCTTATCGGTCTTATCTTCCAGATTTACAACTCCATCAAACAGGGCATAGTTGTTATATATTTTGCGCATTACCTGCATAATGAGCTGATGGCTGCCTCTTATATGGTTGGCCTGATGATCGCATCAATTTTTGGTGCTATGGCAACTTCTCCTCTGGCCCGCAGGTTTGGTAAACGAAATCTCTTTATCTATGCTTTTATCTTTTCGGGCATTGTAAATGCACTGCTAGTCTTTTGCGGGCCCGATAATCTCAAGACAATCTTCGCAATAGGTATAATTTCTGAGTCGGGAGCTGCTGTCTTTCCCACTCTCTTTTTTGCTATGCTGGGTGACGCTGCCGATTATTCTGAATTTAAAAATGGAAGAAGAGCAACCGGGCTGGTCTATTCGGCAGGCTCCTTTTCGACCAAGCTGGGGGGCGGCGTGGCAGGCGCAATAATCGGATTTGTACTCGCAGGCTATAATTATAACGGACAGGATGCCGTAGCTATCCAGGGAGCTGTGCCCGGAATTATAATGCTGATGAGCTGGATACCAACGATAATAGCAATTATGGGTGCTGTTCTCATGACTGTTTATCCATTGAATCAGAAAAAAATGGATGAGATAACAATTGAACTGGCTCAAAGAAGAGCTGTTGAGCAGGCATGATAAATGAAGTCTTATTTCTGAAAAACTAAATAACTATAACAACATGAAGTTTGGACATTTTGATGATGCCAATAGGGAATATGTGATTACCAATCCGCAGACACCATGGCCATGGATCAATTATCTCGGTAATGAGGATTTCTTTTCATTGATTTCAAATACTGCCGGAGGTTATTCCTTTTACAAGGATGCCAGGTTCAGGAGGATAACAAGGTACAGGTATAACAATGTACCTATGGACAGCGGTGGAAGATATTTTTATATTAACGATGGCGGTACTGTCTGGTCTCCCGGGTGGAAACCATGCAAGACAGAACTGGACAGTTATGAATGTCGTCACGGGATGAACTATACCACTATAACAGGTGAAAAGAAGGGCATAAAAGCGGAAACTCTCTTTTTCGTGCCTCTGAAAACATGGGCCGAGGTTCAGAAGCTGACTCTTACAAACAATACAGGGGAAACAAAGAAGTTAAAAATATTTTCATTCGCTGAATGGTGTCTCTGGAACGCCGCTACCGATATGGAAAACTTCCAGCGTAATTTCTCAACGGGTGAAGTTGAGATTGAAGGATCTGTCATCTATCACAAGACTGAATACAAGGAGCGCCGCAACCATTATGCATATTATTCTGTAAATGTACCTGTCGATGGTTTTGATACCGACAGGGAGACTTTCTTCGGCCTTTACAACGGCTTTGAAGCTCCGAAGACTGTACTTGAGGGCACTGCCCATAACAGCGTGGCTCATGGCTGGTCGCCAATAGCTTCCCATTACATCCGGATTGAGCTTAAACCGGGAGAGTCAAAAAGCCTTGTTTTTGTCCTGGGATATGCAGAGAACAGTAAAGAAGAAAAATGGCAATCGAAGAATGTTATTAACAAGAAAAAGGCTTTGGAGACAATAGCCTGCTATGACACAGTTGAGAAAGTTGATGCTGCACTGGCTGATCTCAGGCGCTACTGGGATAACCTTCTGAGTGTCTTTACACTAAATTCGGGTGATGAAAAGCTCGACAGGATGGTTAATGTATGGAACCAGTATCAGTGCATGATAACATTCTGTTTCTCACGCTCAGCCTCCTTCTTCGAGTCGGGTATAGGCCGGGGTATGGGTTTCAGGGATTCGAACCAGGATCTTATTGGTTTTGTTCACCAGATACCGGAAAGAGCACGTGAAAGAATTATAGATATTGCATCCACACAGTTTCCTGACGGAGGCTGCTACCACCAGTATCAGCCTCTTAACAAAAGAGGCAATAATGACATCGGCGGGGGCTTCAATGATGATCCGATGTGGCTTATACTCGGAACTACAAGTTATATTAAGGAGACCGGTGATTTTGGTATTCTTGAGGAGATGGTGCCATTCGATAATGATATGACGATTGCCGGAACGTTGTTCGACCATCTCACCGTTTCCTTCGATCATGTTGTCAGTAACCTTGGTCCTCATGGACTTCCTTTAATCGGGCGTGCCGACTGGAACGACTGTCTTAACCTCAACTGTTTCTCCGATGATCCGGATGAATCATTCCAGACAACAGAGAATAAAACAGAAGGTTCAAAAGCCGAATCTTTGATGATAGCAGGACTCTTTGTTGTTTATGGCAGAGATTATATAGAATTGTGCAACAAGACCGGGAAAAATGATGAGGCGGAAAGAGCTGCTTCCCACGTAAACGCAATGATTGAAGCAATTAAGAAGCATGGCTGGGATGGAGAATGGTTCCTGAGAGCATACGATTTCTACGGAAACAGGGTAGGCAGTAATGAAAATAAGGAGGGTAAGATATTTATAGAATCGAATGGCTGGTGTACAATGGCAGGAATAGGGATGGAAGAGGGAATGTGTGAAAAAGCTCTCGGTTCGGTAAAGGAGAGGCTGGATTGCCCTCATGGCATTGTACTTAATAACCCTGCTTTTACGGAGTATTATATAGAATACGGAGAGATATCTTCGTACCCTGAAGGTTATAAGGAAAATGCGGGGGTATTCTGCCATAATAATCCCTGGATAATGATAGGTGAAACAATAGCCGGAAACGGAGAAAGAGCATGGGATTATTACAGGAAAATATGCCCTTCATACCTAGAGGAGATAAGTGACCTTCATAAGACAGAACCTTATGTATATTCCCAGATGATAGCAGGAAAGGATGCTTTTCGTCCGGGAGAAGCCAAGAATTCATGGCTTACCGGAACAGCGGCATGGAATTTCTATGCCATAACCCAGTATATCCTGGGAATAAGGCCGGGATATGACGGGCTGGTAATAGATCCCTGCATACCGCGGGAATGGAAAGGCTACAGGATTACAAGGAAATTCAGAGGATCAGTATATGATATCGAGGTAACCAATCCCGGATCAACCTCAAAAGGAGTAGAAAAAATAAGTGTTGACGGGAAACTTTTGGAGAACAATGTTGTTCCAATCTTTAATGATGGCGAAAATCATTCGGTAAAAGTGATTCTTGGTTAAATGAATTTATCATAATGCATAACCTGTTCCAAAATAAATTCTATTTTTGGCAGTTTTGCTTTTATTGTAATTTAAACTAATTGAAATGAACAAATTATTAATGGGAATTATTACCCTGGCTTTACTTGCAGGGTGTTCTTCCAGGGGTAAAAAAACTATGGATTCAGAAAAAACTTATCCTGCCTTTGACGTTCAGAATATGGACACCACAATTAATCCGGGTGACGATTTTTACGATTATGTCAATGGCAACTGGATAAAGAACCATCCTATTCCTGCCGATAAAAATTCAATCTCCGCCTTTGATGAGCTTGCCGACAGGAACAGGGAAGAGATAAAGGAGATTGTGGAGGAGGCTGCTGCTGATAAAAATGCCCAGCCGGGCAGTCCGACACAGAAGATCGGGACATTTTACAACACCGGCATGGACAGTGTGGCAATAGACAAAGAAGGAACCACTCCGGTTGACAAGTATCTTGCCATGATTGACGCGGTTAAAAATGTTAATGACCTCCAATCGGTTGCTGCATTGTTTCAGACATACCAGATTGGAACTTTCTTCTACCTGTTCTCAAACCAGGATTCGAAGAACAGTGCAAGTGTGATAGCGGGCTGCTACCAGGCAGGGCTGGGATTGCCCGACCGTGATTACTATTTCAATAATGATGGTCCGACTAAAAAGCTTAGAGAAGAGTATGTTGCCCATGTGGCAAAGATGTTTGAACTGCTGAAGGACAGCCCGGATGTGGCAAAGGAAAATGCTCAGACTGTGATGAAAATTGAAACGGAACTGGCAAAAGCATCCTTCACAAGGGTAGAAAACCAGGATCCGCAAAAGACATATAACAAGCTTGATATCGCAGGGCTTAATAAGCTGGCACCAAATATTGACTGGAAGGCTTATTTCACCAAAACAGGTTATCCGGCTATAAAAGAAGTGAATATCTACCAGCCGACATTCTTTAAAGAGCTTAGCAAAATGATGAAGACAGTTCCGGTAAAAGACTGGAAAACATTCCTAAGGTGGCATTTTATCCACTCAACCGCTTCTTACCTGAGCCAGGATTTTGTTCAGGAGAGTTTCGATTTTTATGGGAATAAGCTGTCGGGTCAGGAAAAAATGAGGCCAAGATGGAAAAGGGTTCTTGATGAAACAAGTGCCGACCTTGGAGAACTCATAGGACAGTTATATGTGAAAAAGTATTTCCCTCCTGAAGCCAAGCAAAGGATGACCGACATGGTAATGAATCTTAAAAAGTCACTTAAACAGAGAATAGAGAATCTGTCCTGGATGGGACCCGAAACCAAGAAAGAGGCCATTGCCAAGCTTGATAAGATGGGCGTTAAAGTTGGTTATCCGGATAAGTGGAGAGATTATTCCGGTCTCGAGATAACCACTCAGCCTTTTGTACTT
Organism: Bacteroidales bacterium; assembly: GCA_046706305.1. GTDB lineage: Bacteria > Bacteroidota > Bacteroidia > Bacteroidales > VadinHA17 > LD21. The sequence continues at coordinate 5,425 of JBJKPQ010000039.1, read as the reverse complement.
AACGTTCTTAATGCGCAGAATTTTGAGTTCCGTTACGACATGGACAAGATAGGCAAACCGGTTGATCCTACAGAATGGGGAATGACACCACAGACTGTTAATGCCTATTATAATCCTAACAGGAACGAGATAGTCTTCCCCGCTGGTATTCTTCAACCACCTTTCTTCAATATGAATGCCGATGATGCCGTTAATTACGGAGCAATTGGTATGGTTATAGGGCATGAGATGACACATGGTTTTGATAATATGGGAAGACAATTTGACAAAAACGGCAATCTGCGAGACTGGTGGACCAAGGAAGATTCAAAAGCATTCCAGGAGCATACAAAGATGCTGGTTGACCAATATAATAAATACGAAGTTCTTGACTCAACATTCGTCAACGGACAGATGACCCTTGGTGAGAATATTGCAGATCTTGGAGGTATTACAGTGGCCCTTAATGCATATAAACTATCACGCGAAGGTAAGGAACCGCCTAAAAAGATAGACGGCTTTACCGATCTTCAGCGTTTCTTCCTGTCATATGCACAGATATGGAGGATGAATATGCGCGACAAAGAGCTCAGAAGAAGGGTTAAGACCGATGAGCATTCACCGGCCAAAGTCAGGATTAACGGAGTTGTTTATAATGTTCCTGATTTCTACAAGGCATTTCCCCAGGTTAAGCCGGGAGATAAATTGTACAGGCCAGTCGACGAGAGACCTGTGATCTGGTAAGATATTCCGTTCCCGGCTGTTTGTCCGGCGATAAATGATTTAAGGGGTTGATGAAGGATTTCCTGTTTTTATAATATTCAAAGCAGGTATCTTTCACCAACCCCTTCATTATTGAGGAGTCATACAATAGCCTTACATGATTCCCGTTTTATTTAACTGAGATTTATGTAATTTTGAGACCTTGTAGTTTATTGAAATCTGAATATCCTTTTAAAAGATGAAAAAGTTATCTATGACCGGGTTTAAAACAACGACAGTATTTGCTTGCTTTCTTATATTAATAAGCTCATGCAAAAAAGACGGGAGCACCGTTACTCCGGTTATAACATCACAGCCTACTGCTGCAAATAATAAACCCACATATGTCGGAGAAACATGGGCAACACTTAACGGCCTGGCCAATGCCTATAACAATACAGCAATTATATCTTTCGAATATGATACCAGCCTGGCATACAGCAAGAAGATAAGCGCTGTTCCTGATACTGTGACCGGATCGTCAGGTACTCTCGTATATGCAAACCTCACAGGATTACGTCCCGAAACAAAATATTATTACAGGATTGTAGCCGAAGGAAATTCATTCGAAACTGTCTTCGGTCCCGATTCAACATTCACGACAGGAGTCCTGAGAGAGCCTGTAATAAATTTTAATGCGGATATAACCTATGGATCGGTGAGTGATAATGACGGGCATGTTTATAAAACTGTACAGATCGGTGATCTTACATGGATGGCTGAGAATCTTAGGACCACCCTGATGAACGACGGAGAGGAACTTCCTAATCTTTGCCAGGGCACAAAATGGGCAACAATGTCAGACCCTGCCTATTGCCGTTTCAATAATGATTCGGTATCCTATGGATTACTGTATAACTGGCATGCCGTGAACAGCGGGAAGCTATGCCCGGCTGGCTGGCATGTTTCCACAGTTGACGACTGGAACAATCTGGTGGCATATATTGGAAGCGATACTGTGGGATATAAACTAAAAGAGACCGGTACCCTGCACTGGCTGTCACCTAACACGGCCGCTTCAAACGTAACAGGTTTCACAGCCTTGCCCGGAGGTTACAGGAATAATATTTTGGGAACTTTCAGAAATGCAGGTAAAATAGGTTACTTCTGGACTTCTACAGAATATAATACAGTGGATGCAAATTACTACATGATTTCATATAATTACAGGAACCTCGATCACAGCAGCACAGGAAAATCTGTTGGCTTTTCTGTACGTTGTGTAAAGGACAACTGATTAATCACTCAAAGACAAGGGTCCCGAACTTTTTATAATCGTGAAAGGTCTTTTCTGTTTTCTGCCAGGAAAATGACCTCATCCCATCATCATAGTCAATCCTGTACATGTTGGCTCTCCATCTTGTACCGGGAGCAGGAGGCACCTTGTTAAGAGGTGTAAGCAGCTTATAGGGGATGAATATCTCGGCTGTCCAGCCTGTAACAGAACTGCCGCTTTCCTTTTTCCCTCCTGTAACTGCAGTTAAATGGCGGGTTTTCCTTTCACCTTCATAATGCCATGGTAGCCAGCCAAGAAAATTACCCTTGTAATTGGGTACCATTATTGGCAATTCATAATTCATAGGCGACAATTCATATTCAAAATAAACGGGGAAGCTGTCATCAGGCCACAGGAAAACTTCAACAACATCTTCCTCCCAAAGATTAAGATTGTCTGCTTTCATTGTCGATGTCAGCTTTTTATCGTTACAGTTAAAAAGGAAATAAATACCCGTACCGGAATAAAGGATTTTCACCCTTGTGCTGTAACCGCTTGTGTCTCCGCTTCTTTGCGTAAGATGGATCCATGGGGTATTGTTCCATGCAGCAGCATCACCAGAACCGCTTATTTTAAAATCATTACATCTCTTTACTACTACCGAATCTTCTGGTGAACCCGATAGGGCAGATCCTGCAAAAACAGTGGCAGCCATCAGCAGCGTAAGGAATATTGTAAATCTGCTACGATTGTTGTGTGTGTTTGTCATGTGCATAAATTTCAAAGGATAGATTTTCATACCGGCATAATAAGTATGTAAAACAGTAAGAGGTGTTAAGGAATAATACCTGAAAATACTATAAAATCATGATTGCTGCAATTTTCAGCAGACATAATTTTCATCAATTACTTCCGGGATATAGAACAAAAATTACTATTTTTCGTTTAATAGTATTCGGAGAGAATAAGGGCACACATAAGAAAGCAGATATTTAAGACAGTCAACACTTCTGGTTTTGCTTATTGCTGTGTTCTTTTTTGAATAATACAATTCTTTGTTATTGAATTAGTTGTGAACAAGAAACTGTATAAAAAAATTTAAAAAGTGAACTGATTATTAATTTAAAACAACCACTATGAAAACGAAAATTCAGATTATTAAGGGTTTAGCTTTTATTGTTCTGACAACAATGTTGTTTACCGGCTGTAAAAAGGATTCGACTTCATCAAATTCGATAGTCGGCACGTGGACAGCCGGGTCTCCTACATTCACAGCCACTGTAGGGGATAAAACAATTGAACAGTATTTTGTTGATGTAGCCGGACTGTCAGCCGCTGAAGCCCAACAATATACTGCCCTGTTTAACCTGATGATGCAACAGCAGTTTACAGGAACTATTCAAATTAAGGACGACGGAACTTATACTGCAACACTTGGAGGTTCTGCAGAGACCGGTACATGGGTACTTAGTGACGATAAAAAAACACTTACCATAACACCCGACGGATCGGATCCGGTGACGGTAAATATTGTGGAACTCACTTCAAGCCAGATGAAAGCCAATATTTCTGAAACTGTACAGGAAGATCTTAATGGTGATAATGTCCCTGAGACAGTTTCAATCCAAGTTGAGATGACATTTACAAAGTCCTGATTTATATTAAAATAATCCGGGAGGGTCCTGAAAGATAGTTTTCTTTTAAGACCCTTTTTCTTTTTATGCATGTAGATCTTGTATAATCCTGATTTAGATCATTATTAAAATTCAAACCGAAGATTAAATTGCAGCCTGATATTAAATAATTAAGCCGCGGTTAAACATGGCCGTTTCAATAGCATAAGTTCCAAATTAATACCAGATGCAACTTTATGAAAACAGGATCAGGATTTGAAAATTCCTGGGGAAACAGGACTCGCGCAGAATCTTATGCAAAACTCGAATTCCCCAATACTTATTATCTTGCTTACCGGGATCTGCCTGAAATAATCGAACGTCATGTTACAGGGAACAGAGCTGTTGATTTCGGCTGTGGTACCGGCAGATCAACAAGATTCCTTAAAAAGCTGGATTTTGCGGTTACAGGTATAGATATATCATCTGATATGCTTGATATTGCACGGCAGGCAGATCCAACAGGCGATTATCGTCTGGTAGCAGACGGACAGTATTCCCATCTGGGAACCGGCAATTTTGACCTTGTCCAGGCTATCTTTACATTTGATAATATTCCCGGGTGGGACAACAGGATAAATATCATTAAGAGCCTTGCAGACCTGCTTAAACAATCAGGAACACTGATAATGCTCGATTCAACACCGGAACTCTATTCGCACGAATGGGCTTCCTTCTCAACGGAACAGTTTACTGAAAACCTGACTGCACAGACAGGAGATATTGTCAGGGATATTATGCTTGATGTGGATGACAAGAGACCCGTTGAAGATGTATTCTGGACAGTCCCCGATTATCATAAAATGTTTGAAATGGCCGGTCTTGACCATGTAGCGACGTATAAACCACTTGGAAGAAAAGAAGAGCCTTTTAATTGGGTGTCTGAAATTACAATTGCTCCATGGATGATCTTTGTCCTTCACAGGAAATCCTGAACATTCCGGTGTGGTTGCTTTTATTCCCCTGTTTTGTTTATCTTGTATATGATTTTTAAGCCGGCAGAAGGATTTTTATGCTCAGAACAATGTTCCGTGCCGCCGGTAATGCAGAACTCATTAAATCTTCTTAAATGGAAAATTCTGACAGGGAAAAGATTGAACAGATCATAAAAACCCGGAAAAAAGCACACTCTTTTTACCTTAACAGGTCTGAGGTTTACAGGGCTTTTACGGGTATGGAGCAGGCCGCATATGCCGGCGGGGCACTTCAAAAAAAGGAAAAGGAACTTATTGCTACGGGTATCTCCGTTGCCATTAACTGTGAGTCGTGTATGGAGTGGCATATCAAACAGGCCCTCGATGCCGGTGCCAATGAAGAAGAAGTACTTGAAGCCATCGGGGTAGGTATTGAGATGAGTGGTGGACCGGGCACTGTGTCTGCCAGGTTCGCAATGAATGTACTGGAATATTATAATCCTGCTTCATCCTCCCATTGATTTTTTATTGGTATTGCGATGACTTCCCGGTCTTCCGGAATATAAAATTCAATAGTCATTTACTCCGTGTTTCCTCCGTGCAACTCCGTGGTTTCTGCTTCTCCGTGTTTACTCCGTACAACTCCGTGGTTTCTGCAACTCCGTGTTTACTCCGTGCAACTCCGTGGTTTCTGCAACTCCGTGTTTACTCCGTACAACTCCGTGGTTTCTGCTTCTCCGTGTTTCCTCCGTGCGACTCCGTGGTTTCTGCAACTCCGTGTTTCCTCCGTGCAACTCCGTGGTTTCATTTACTCCGTGTTTCCTCCGTGCGACTCCGTGGTTTCATTTACTCCGTGTTTCCTCCGTGCGACTCCGTGGTTT
>JBJKPQ010000038.1:0-2705 GCA_046706305.1 Bacteroidales bacterium | reverse complement strand
ACCCAGGTGAAGCTTTGCCCATTTGTACGACGGGCTTACACCGAACTGGTTAAATGGCTGGCGAAAATCCCTTTGCTGCTCACTTATTCTGAAAGAAAAAGGAAAAACTATTCCATAAAGGCTTATTGTAGGTGACCCCTGCAGGTACCATACAAATGGACTAAGCGACGGATTGGTCTTGTTGGTATTATAAAACTGCAGTTTAGCATTAATAGTACCACTGATCTTAAATGGATCCTGCCTGGATATTGTTGAGAGATCCTGTGAGTATGATATATTGTTAATTAATAACAGGAAGGATATAGAAATATAAAAACAATAACTCCTTTTCATTAGATGGAAATATGGTTAGTCAATAGTATTTAACTTATGTTCCGGTAAAATGAAAAGCGTTTTCTGAATCATTCAGGCAAGTGGTTGCCTGTAATTCAAATAACTATATCATTGACAGCTGAAAGACAGCCTGTGAGTTTCAAAAACGAATGGCTATAACAAATATAATGAAATATGTATTAAAATGGAATAAAAGAAGATTTTTAGCATATGGAGAAATATGGAGCGTAAAGCGTAGTGAAAGTCATTCTATGGAATGAAGTCCCGACCTATAGCGCCGGGAAGCCACACCTTGTACCCCGGATCCCGGATCTTAACCTCATCACGTTCTTTTCCAGATTTTTTTCCTGTTTCATTTTTTTTGATTAAATTAAACATGATTTCGTCTAACCTAACCTAATTGCATCTTATGCTGAACAAGATCCTAGCCTTTAGCCTTAAAAATAAGCTTATAGTCATCCTTTTCACTGTTTCGGTAGCAGCCTTTGGTCTTTTTGCAGTCTTCAGGATACCGGTGGGTGCAGTTCCCGACATAACCAATAACCAGGTACAGGTTATAACAACTTCAGGTAACCTGTCGACTCAGGAGATTGAACAGTTCATCACTGCACCAGTAGAAATGGAGATGGCAAACCTGCCGGGTGTTAAGGAGATACGGTCGGTATCCAAATTTGGTCTTTCGGTTGTTACAATTGTATTCCGTGATAACCTGGGGGCCTACCTGCCCCGTCAGCTTATTGCAGAGAAGATCAAATCAGCCTCTGAAAATATCCCGGAGGGCTTTGGTACTCCAAGCATGGGACCAATAACGACCGGATTGGGTGAGATATACCAGTATACGGTGGATGTGAGACCGGAGTACAAAGACCACTACACCCCTATGGACCTCCGCACTATACAGGACTGGATAATAAGGCGGCGCCTTTCCGGCATTAATGGTGTGGTGGAGATAAACAGCTGGGGTGGTTATCTGAAACAATATGAAATAGCAATAGATCCGTCACGGCTTAAAGCTGTAAACCTTACTCTCCTCGATGTTTTTGATGCTATCTCAGCGAATAACAGTATCTCCGGTGGTGCCTATATAGAAAAAACAAACCAGAGTTATTTTATCAGAGGCGACGGGCAGGTAAGATCGCTGGAAGACATTGGTAATATTGTAGTATCAAATAACAAAGGTGTCCCTATTTTGATAAAGGACATTTCTGATGTCCGGTTTGGTCATGCCAACCGTTTCGGAGCCATAACGGCCAACGGAAAGGGGGAGACTGTGCTGGGTCAGATAATGATGCTTAAGGATGCCAACTCCAAGGAGGTAATAAATGAGGTTAAGAAAAGAGTGTCAGAGATTCAGGATAACCTTCCAGAGGGCGTTTTTATAAATCCCGTACTTGAGCGAAGTGAATTAATTGAAAAGACTTCCGCCACTGTTGCTGAGAACCTTATCTTTGGTGCACTTATAGTCTTTTTCGTTGTATTGCTAATACTGGGAAATATCAGGTCTGCAGTCGTAATAGCTTCAATGATACCCCTTGCCCTTCTATTCACAATATCGATGATGTATATCTTCGGCATTGATGCCAACCTTATGAGCCTCGGAGCCCTCGACTTCGGAATCATAATCGATGGCGCTGTTATCATTGTTGAATATATCGCATTACAGATAACTCTGAAAAAGGACGATCTTGATGGTGTATCAGGATATGATAAACAGAACATGCTTAACAACATTTCCTTTGAGGGCTCTTCAAAAATGATGAACTCCGCCATCTTCGGTCAGGTAATCATTCTCATAGTCTTTATCCCCATCCTGTCACTCAGCGGTGTGGAAGGCAAAATGTTCCGCCCGATGGCCATCGCCTTCTCCTTTGCCATTCTTGGAGCAATGATCTTCGGAATGACCTGGCTGCCGGTAGCAGCATCACTGTTCCTGCGGCCAGGAACAAGAAAAAAAAGAAGGGATATCTCAGGGTGGATAATGAACTTCGTAAAAAAATCCTATGAACCTGTAATAAGATGGTCATGCGGACACAAACGCGCAGTACTGGGAATGGCTCTCTTTTCACTGGCTCTTACCTTTTTCCTTTTTACCCGCATTGGAGGCGAGTTTGTTCCTACGCTGGATGAAGGTGATTTTGTTATTCAACCTGTGCTCAAGACAGGAACTTCGCTTTCAAAGACGATAGAGACTACCACTAAAATGGAAAATATCCTTTTGTCTCAATTCCCGGAGGTTGACCAGATCGTCAGTCGCATCGGCGCTGCGGAAGTACCAACAGACCCAATGTCGATGGAAGAGATAGACATGATAATAAAGTTGAAGCCAAAAAAAGAATGGGTAAGTGCTGCGACCAAAGAGGAACTGGCCGATA
>JBJKPQ010000037.1:0-33137 GCA_046706305.1 Bacteroidales bacterium | reverse complement strand
GCATAGAGATTACCCACACCACGAACTCCCTTATTATAATTATTTGAATATGCCAGGTCGGCCAGGGGATTACCCACATTTAATACTTCTGCATAACTTCCGTCCGAATTAAAGGGCAGCAGGTCGGGGCGTGCCCTGTAAGCTGCATAGGTAACATTCGGCGCATTTTGCTGTTTATAGGGTGAAATAGTCATAAAATTACCCACCTCCAGGTTTTTTGTCAGTGAATAAGTATTATTCAATTGAAAAGTAAGCCTTTTGTAACCCGATTTATCTATTATCCCGCTCTGATCGAAATATCCCAGACTGACATAATATTTTGTAGTCTCGGTAGCTCCTGATGCTGATAACTCATGACTCTGAATCGGGGCAGAATGAAAAATCAGGGATTGCCAGTCAGTATTGGGAACAAGGTTAACATTATTATATGTGGGAGTAATCTCATTTACAACTGTGGCATACTCACTTCCTGTAAGCAAAGCAATCTTCTTGGCAAGATACTGCATGCTGTATTCCCCGGTATAACTGAAGGTTGCTTTTCCATTGCCCTTTTGACCCGATTTTGTAGTTATAATTATAACTCCGTTAGCCCCCCTGGAACCATAAATAGCAGTTGCAGATGCATCTTTAAGAATATCCATGGAAGCTATATCATCGGAGTTGAGGAACGAAATGTTATTTACTATTACTCCGTCTACAACAAAGATGGGAGAACTGTTATTGAATGTACCTACTCCTCTAATCCTCAGCTCCGGTGTCGCTCCGGGCGCTCCTGAGGTACTTGTGACCTGAAGGCCGGCAACTTTCCCCTGTAAAGCCTGTTCAGGGTTTAAGCTTGTTATTTTTGTCAGGTCAGATGATTTTACCATGGACACTGAACCTGTCAGATCACTTTTTTTGACAGTACCATATCCAATAACAACTACTTCATTCAATTCCTTGGCTTCTTCCAGCATCTTAACATTAATGACAGCCTTGCCGGCAACAGGGATATTCTGGGTAGACATACCCAACATGGAGAATACAAGAGTGTCTTTTGAAGAAGCTTCAATTGAGTAATTACCATTAACATCAGTGAAAGTGCCTCTTAATGTGTGTTTTACCTGTACGGAGGCACCAATTACCGGATTATCTTTATCATCCGTAACTTTCCCTTTTACAGATTGTTGAGAAAAAGCGGAAATAAAAAAAATCTGAAATACAACAAGGAACAATAATTTTTTCATTTTGAAGAGCTAAGGTTTTGAATTCCTAAGTGATAAGGTTCAATAAGGATGTTTGATTTCGGAAACAGCAGAAATTAAACCTGTATTATACCTAGAATTAAACAAATGGTTTTTAAAAAAGTTTATGACCATGAAAGATATTGTTTAGACAACAGGACACATTTAAATGAACCTTGCCTGTTACGTTCCTGAGAAGGCCTCCTTTCATTCTTCACATACAGGAGTAACCAATCAGGAGAATATTTTAATGGAATGAAAAAGATTATTGCCCGGTGTGCCGGTGCAAGATAAGGGAATATCTAACGGATCTTAAAATCGATATGCACTATGTACCATACAGGTACCGGTTTCCCATTCATTTTTCCCGGACGGAAAGGAGGAAATGATTTTACAACCCTGATTGCTTCTGCATTAAGCGCAGGGCTGACACCTTTTAAAATACTGACCTGGTCAACTGTTCCTTTTGAAGTAACACAGAACCTGACATATACCTTTCCCTGTATGTTATTATCAAGTGCTACCTTAGGATACCTGGTATTTTCAGCTATGTACTTATAGAGGCCTGCCTCCCCGCCTTTTGGCACCGGCATTTCCTCGGCAGAAAGAAAAGGTTGCGGTTCTTTGCCTTCTTCATTATTTTCTTCTTTTACTGCAGGAAGCACTTCGGCTACCGGTGCATTTTTTACTTCAGACTTAGCCTCATCAGCAGTAATAAGTTTAGGAGAGGAAACTTCAGGACTTATTGAATCAACAACAACCGGGGCGATATATTTAACCTGCTTTGTTACATTCTCAGGAGGTGCAGGAGTTGCAGGCGGAGGTACCATCGGTATTGTTTTATCCACTTTATCGAGATTTGCCAGATTGATTTCCACATCTTCCCTGGCCTGCGGATGCTTTTCCTCAGTTTTCTTTTCAGACAGGAACGGCGCAATAGTAGCAGCTGTAATAAACAATACTCCACCGATAAGCGAAATTACAACTGTCGAACTATATTTTTTTCGCAATTTATAGGCACCATAATCCTTGTTCCTGATCCTGAATATTATGTCATCGAAATCGGGAAATCTACTCCTGTTCTTTTTATCTCCGTTTTTGTTTTTATCTGACCTCATTTCTTGTTCACCCCATAATCAACCAACCTAATAACCTCATTACCAATTAACAACAAAAAAGCAGAAAAGTTCGCAAAAAATATTTTATATTTTTCTACTTAAAAGTCATTTAAGGTCTTCTGATAACTTTATTACTGTTTGGTATCCCGGGCTGAAGCATCATTTTTATCTTCCGGATTGTCATTCCCCGGCCTGCTGCCTGCTCTCTTAACCGGTTTTAAAATAATCTCATTGTCACAGCGTGGACAATAATATATTTCACATCCTGAGCAGACAAAACAATTGGAGCAGGATCTGTACTCACGGTCTCTTTCAAACTTTGTTCCGCATTTCCCGCAAACTATATATTCATCTTCAACTGTCATGGTTCCGTGATAACCGCATAAAGATGGGGAAAATTTGCAATATTCAAAATGCTGAAACAGTACTGTATCATAATAATGCCTCCGTGTAGTTTTTATATTAAGCTGTATATATGATAGTTACATTAATAATAACAACTCTGTCTCAGACACTTTCCTGCCTGGCCGGATGTTAGAGATATCTTTTATGAAGTCCCCCGTATAAGGGTCTTTTATCGTAGTTCGATTTAAGTGATCTCAGTGCTGAAACAGTGGCAAGGACTCAAAAAGATTAAATAATTATTACAGACTTATTAATGACATTTAACCAATGAGTATTATTTTTATATTGCAAAAACTTAAATTTATACCCGGGAATAAAAAAAGATTATACGGGTTAGCTGAATTGTGTGTTTTCCCTGGTATTTTATCAATTAGTATTAAAAACAATTCTTCTCTTCACTATGAACCAAAAGCTTAAAGCTCTTTCAGGGAAGCACAAGAATAATAAGCTTTTGTATTATTCAAAAAATTTTGCAAGGCAGGCTTTGCCTGTGAAGTTATATCAGTCGCAGCTTGAAAAAAGACTTTCAACACTAAATAATTACGATGAAAACTACATAAAAAGCAGGCTTAATTACTATAACAAACTTGACTGCAAGACTGTTTTATCTGATTCCGTAATCCGTCTTTCAGACTTTACTGTACCAAAGAAGAATAAAACATACTATTTTGACACCTATGAATACGCCCGGTTTTTCGACCTGAGCCTTAAAATGGATTTCAAATTCGGGGATGTTACATTCGTTCCGGATGAACCTGCAATTGTAAAAAGCCGGCCTATAAACGGAGACAATAATAATTCTATTGTTCTTAATCTTGATAAGGTGAGGCATTTCACCTTCCTGAATGATAAAAGAGACTTCACAAGGAAGAAAAACATGCTTGTAGGCCGTAATGCAGTCGGACAGGAACACAGGACCAGGTTCCTTAAAATGTATATTGATCATCCCTGGTGTAATATAGGCAAGATAAATGATAATGGTAAAAACCCTGAACTGTTAAGAGATATTTTGACTATTGACGAACATCTCGACTATAAATTTATTCTATGTCTTGAAGGTAACGATGTTGCCACAAACCTGAAATGGGTAATGTCGTCTCAATCACTTGCAGTAATGCCTGTTCCAAAATATGAGACATGGTATATGGAGGGTACCCTTGTACCCAATTTTCACTTCGTGGAAATCAGGGAAGATTTCTCCGACCTCGAAGAAAGAATGGAATATTATATGAATCATACTGATGAGGCATTGGATATAATAAGAAATGCAAACAGGTATATACAACATTTTCAGGACAGGCAAAGGGAGAATCTTCTTTCACTACTTGTGTTGGAAAAGTATTTTTATATGACAGGTCAGAAAGAGCTAAATCCTATTCTTGAAAGGCTTATCAGCTTACAAAAGTGAAGGCTGCATCAGAAGTAATTATTATACTTCAGACGCAGCCTGAGCAGAATTTAAACATCAGCCCGAACTACAATAACCCTAAACTCATTCCTGCTAATCCTGATTAAATTTAACTGTGTCTACGGAGGTAACATAACCAGTCCTTACAACAATATCCGTGAGAGTTGTATCACTGTAAGGTGCTACCGGTTTGAAATCAAGACTATAACTGCCGCCCTGAAGTCCCCTGAACATATAATGTCCTGTTGCAATATCGGAAAATGTTGAAATAGTATCATTGCTTTCAGAGATTGCAAAAATTTCAGCATTAACATCAGCCGGCGAAACCACACCTTCAATAGCACCAGATACAGCATCTGAAAATACTTTGAGAACCGGCTTTAGAATATACTGGTCGTTCCCGGTATGAACAACAGACCTTCCTGCGTCGAAATCTATTGTGTACTCATAAGCCACACCCGGGTAAATTTCCTGGTGTACATTAAGCTTCAGGCCCGATTGCTGTGCACTTGGCGTCTTCAGATCAAAATAATCGGAACCAATAAGGAGATTATTGTTGTCGCCAAGTATAAGCCTGACCTGGCTTAACATACCGGAGGGAACCTGTCCGTCAACTATTAAAGTGTCCTTCCCATTTACCAGATCAAGCAGGTTGTAAACACCGGCTTGTGTTTCAAGGTCATAAATGGAATCATTTACTATTACCTGAAGACCCACCACATCAATATTTACCTCATCATACGGTCCGGGGGCATCTGTCAGGTTAAAAGTAAGGCTTGACATTCCTTCATTGTCATGAGTTTTGGTACACGATGTAAAAACAAATGACACCAACGCAATCATTGTCAGAACTAAGATTTTCGTTTTCATAATTATCATCTTAAATTAAACTTTCGGTTCAGTAACAGGTTTGATAGAAAAAACCGGTAAAGGTTTAATTGCGCATACAAAAAAATAAAAAAAAGTTTGGAATATTTTAAATCATAAGCTTATGTTGCTGAATATCTTTGCTTTATAAAATTAAATATTTAAGGTATCAACAGATATCTCCGGCTATAGCTGTTAAGCATTTATACTGTGTTATTAAGATTCATTAAAATTTTATTTTATAAACCCCGGAAACAAAGGTGCTTCACTTTTGTTAAACATGGCATTACATACGTTCAGAATCAGCACTATATTGATTGAATGTAAATGATAAATGTCACATTTCTTCACAAAATGAACACTAAAAAAAATTTAAATGCCTATATTTATTCCCTTCAGAAAAAAAAAAGTTAATAATAATCTGATAATCTGAATGAAAATGAAAATGAAAATGAAGAATTTGATTAAGACTGCATGTTTACTAGTGGCTCTTTTTATTACTGGCATAAGCCTGAATGCACAGAGCAGAAACGATGTTATCGATGCATATAATGAAGGAGTAAAAGCAGTTAAAACAGATCCTCAGGGAGCTATCAAAGCATTTGAAAATGTGATCAGCCTGTCGGCACAGGTAGGTGATTCGGCTGCAGACCTTAAGCAGGAAGCTATCAAGGTATTACCGAGCCTTTATTATAATATTGCTGCCAATGCCTATACACAGAAAAAACCAACGGCTGTGATAATAAAAGCTGCTAAGAATGCTGCTGCCGCCGCTGAAAAATATGATAACCCCTCCCTGAAGAAAAATTCTGACAACATACTTATCAGGGGCTATAATAAGATGGCCGGTGAATATTTCTCAAAGAATGACCTGGATAATGCACTTAATGCATTCGACAGTGTACTTATGATAAACCCCGATTATACTTCCGCTATTTACAACAAGGCTCTTATCTATGTTAAACAGGATAATGCAGATGAATTTGAAAAAGCAATTGATCTGTATATAGAAAAGATGAAAGCATCCAATAATGATGCCAAGGTAAGTGCAGCTTCATCACTGGCTCTTGGTTTCTTCCGTTCAGCCGGTTCTAAGGAAGACCAGGCTGATAACCTCGATTCTGCTCTTGTTCTTCTGGATAAAGCTTCCAAATATGGTGATGATAAGGACCTTGACTATTTCTTTGCTGAAGTTTATAATAAGAAGAAGGAATTTGACAAAGGCCTGGAATATGGACAGAAAGGACTTGCAATGGAGACAGGAGATGCTGAGGCCAAGGCCAAGTTTTATTTCCAGATAGCTCTTGCTCAGGAAGGTAAGGGCCAGACAGCTGAAGCTTGTGAATCATTCAAAAATGCAGAGTATGGTGTTTTTGCCGAACCGTCAAAAGCAAAGCGTAATAACCTGAAATGCAAATAAACTGATTCAATAGACCGGACACCGGTAAAAGATAAGATATTAAGGCTACTGCAATATGATTATGCAGTGGCCTTCATTTTTAAATTTAAAAACAGATTATGAAGGAAAAGATACTGGAACGCTTTTTACAATATGTTAAGACAGATACGCAATCGGATCCCGATTCCAAGTCATTTCCCAGTACGGAGAAACAGTTAAATCTCGCAAAGATTCTTGCCGGTGAGCTTAAGGCAATTGGCCTTAGAGATGTATCGCTTGATGAGCATGGTTATGTGATGGCAACTCTTCCTTCCAATATCTCAAATGAGGTACCAGTCATAGGATTTTTATCGCATATGGATACAAGTCCGGATATGTCGGGGACCAATGTGAAACCTCAAATTACCGCCAACTATAACGGAGAGGATATCCTTCTTAACAAGGATACAGGCCTTACACTCAAGACGGCCGATTTTCCCGAGTTGAAGTTATATAAGGGACAGACTTTAATAACAACCGACGGTACAACCCTGTTGGGAGCTGACGACAAGGCAGGAATAGCTGAAATAATAACTGCAATGGAATACCTTGTCCAGCATCCGGCAATAAAACACGGCACCGTGAGGATAGGCTTTACTCCTGATGAAGAAGTGGGGAGAGGAGTGGATTACTTCGATGTAAAAAAGTTCGGAGCCGATTATGCATATACAATGGATGGCGGGGAGATAGGCGAACTTGAATATGAAAACTTCAATGCTGCCAGAGCAAGGGTATCCATCCAGGGCAGGAATGTTCATCCGGGTACCGCTAAAAACAAAATGATCAATGCGCTTCTCATTGCACATGAATTCAACAGCATGCTGCCTGTTGCTCAAAGACCTGAATTTACAGACGGCTACGAGGGATTTTACCACCTGATGAAATCTGAAGGGACTGTAGAAAATGCGGCAATTGAATATATTATCCGCGATCACGACAGGAAAAAATTCGAAGGTAAAAAAGCTTTTATGCAGTCTGTTACTGATCTGCTTAACAAAAAATACCCGGAAGGAACTTTAAAGCTGGAACTGGAGGACCAGTATTTTAATATGCGTGAGAAAATTGAACCTGTTTTTCACATCCTTGAAATTGCAAAAAAAGCAATGGAAGAGCTTAACATAGAACCTAAGATTATTCCTGTCAGGGGAGGTACAGACGGTTCGCGACTTTCGTATATGGGACTACCGTGCCCGAATATTTTTGCCGGCGGACATAATTTTCACGGGAAATTTGAATTTATTCCGCTTGAAAGCATGGAGGCCGCTACAAAGCTGATAATACGCATTATATCTATCTATGCCGGGACAGCCTGACTGGTCCCTCCCATGTAACAATAAAAAAGTTATATCCTGAAATAGGGAAAATCTATTCCAAGCAGGAAACGCATCAGGATAATATATTTTTTTACCAGTGTGGTTATCAGGAAGTTTTCCCTTACAAACTCTATTGCATTGTACCCCAGCTTTTCCCTTTCTTCGGGGTTGGTAAGCAGGAACTTCATGAAAATCACTATATCGCTGATATTACCAGGATTTACGAGGTAGCCTGTCTTCCCGTTAATAACCTGCAGTGTAATCCCTCCTACATTGCTTCCGATTACAGGTGTACCCTGCCACAATGCCTCCGTAACAACAAGTCCGAAACCTTCTTTTGTAGAAATATGTACAAATATTTTAGCAACCCTCATCAGAGCCCCTATGTTTTCATCATTGTTCTCAATGTTTACAAGGGCGTAGATATCCGGATCGTTATCAACAGTTTCCAGTATCTTTTTGTACATCTCAGCTCCTTCAGGATCATCGGTGGCCGAATTACCTACCAGTATCAGCACCGGTTTCAGGTCCTTAATCTCCTTTATCTTTTTTAGCTTTTTAAAGGCCTGTATTATGGTCTCCTGGTTTTTATGTACATCATACCGCGAAACAGCAAGAACAATCGGTCGCTCCGGATCGATATTATACTTTGTCCAGAATTCTCCCAATGCATCGAAACTCTCCTTCTGGGAACGCTGTCGATTCTTTACAGACAGGGGATCGATGGCGGGAGTTACCTGGTATACCGGTTTTTTTATTCCCTTCTTGATAAAGCTTCTCTTTGAAAAGACGCAACCATCATAATTATTTATATATGGCAGAAGAAAATTCCAGATCATTTCATTAGCTTCCGAGGTATCGATATGGCAACGCCATATCATTTTTCCTTCATAATTGCCATGAATGATTGATGCACATGGCTGAGGATCATGAACAATAGTCATATCGGATACGATACTTGAGTTCTCAAAATTCTTTCTGTTGGTCTCAAGATAAGTATCAAGCAGATCTTCAATCGTAAAACTCTGATCCAGTCCCTGGATAATATTATGAAATCTCTTAGTGATGGAATAAAAATTGTTATTCCCTTCAATACTGTACCATTTACAGTTTATTCCCAGTCCCCTGGCAATCGGTACAATACTTTTTAGCATCTCAGCCACGCCGCCACCTTCAAAGGTTGAATTCACATGGCACCATGTTCTGTTTTGAAGAGGTTCCGAGAGTCTTTTAATACTTTCCACTTCCCTTGCCCCGATTATGAGCATATATTTTTCAATATCAAAGGGCTTTAATTCTCCAAATTGTCTTTTGTATTTTTCACTTTGATCATCATACATTTTCCCGCAGATTTTTATTTCTGAAATACTTTTATGAAGACCATATATTCCCTCAACCGGATAACTATGAGAATACTAAATTAAATAAGGGTATGCATGGGCCAGTAATCAAAAATGTTATTAAATGAAAGAATACAGTAAGTTAGTCAATTTGTAAAAATAAACCTGTAAATTCCCGGATAAATTTCAGGAAAGCATTAAATATCAATGATCAAACCGTTGCAATGAATGCAGATACCTGCCCGTTAAGATCATGAAAAGCTTATAATTCCGGGTTAGAGATAAATAAATATTTGCAAACAGATCACACCATGTCCAACAATTATCTATAGTTGGTGAACCTCCACATTATAATGTAAATTCCTGTTTTCCAGGTAATTCATAATATAATTGAAACATTCCTTGTGGCTACCTATTAGTTCGGGAGGGAAGACACCCTTTTCCCGGTGCCACTCCGCAATCAACAATGGCTGTAACATTTTTTTCCACAGCCAGTTGGCTGAGGCCCATGGCATCCTCCGGAGCGAATGCAATATCAACCACATTACGGCCCTCTTCGATAACAGTCCTCAGTGTTTCATGCCCCAGGAAGCCCGGAACAGCATTTATTACAAGATCGTAATCTCTGATAATTTGCCGCAGGGTACTTTTATCAGTTACATCCATCTGGATTATATTCAGCGCATTGTGCTTTTTATGTATTTTCTTCAGGGTTTCCCTGTTAATATCTGTGAGTGTCACATTATGGTTCTTTACCATATCAACAGCTATACAGCTGCCTACCATACCGGCACCCAATACAATAATGTTTTGCATTTCAGGAATAAGTTTAATAGTAAGAAAAATAAAAGAGAATCAGACCGGCTGACAAAACAGTGTTACAGGCCCGGGATAAAAATCCAGGGCATCTCATTTACTTTGGAAATCAGATGATAATACATTACGTAAAAATATATAATTTATTTATCAGAAGAACTCCAATCATAGAGTAGAATCATTATTAATAATCGAACCTCTTACCCTGAAATTAGTCATGATGCAGTCAGTATTACAAACCACTATGCCCGGTAAAGAAACTGCAATTTTATATCATTAAGTGAATACAGGCCGGGTATGTTCATTTTTTATACTTTCCCGGATAAGATATGCCAAATATGATATGGAAAACAATGATAATTAATGAGATTCGTTATTATATTTGCATAACTACTGTATAATCTCATATAAAGCAAATACCGGACGGCAAGTTATTACTTTCGGTTAAGTGGCTTTTTCCGGGACATAACTAAGGAATCCGTCCGGTTATTTTTTTGTGGATAAAAATCCCCAGAGTGCTAATATATAGAATTATTGGATATTCCCGGCCATGGTAAGATAAAATATCAGGCACCGGCCTGTTCATAGTCAACACTTCTGTTCCAGCCTCTTGTTTATTAGTTAAATATAACCGGCAGACTTTTCTATATGAATGAGTACCTGCCCGGTTGAAAGATTGTCGTTAAGGTGAGAGACAAGGTGAGTATGAGTAATAAAAAAAGAGGTCTCTCAACCTCTTCTTAAATGTGGTGCCACCAGGAATCGAATGCTGACGCTTGCGGTCAGCATCCTGACATACCAACTCAGGTTGGTATCGTCAGGACCGGGGACAATATACTTCAATAAAAAAGAGGTCTCTAAACCTCTTCTTTAATTTTAATGTGGTGCCACCAGGAATCGAACCGGGGACACATGGGTTTTCAGTCCATTGCTCTACCAAATGAGCTATGGCACCTCATTTGGGACTGCAAATATAAAATTCAATTTTGACTACGCAAAGGGTTTACGAAAAAATTTCTGTTTGTAATGATTCAATGATACAGTACCTTTGCACCCTCATATCTTATAAGATGGATTACTTCCTTCATACACTTGAGAACGGCATAAGACTCATTCATCACAGGATACCCGGTGAAGTAGCCCATTGTGGACTAATTATTAATACGGGTTCCCGTGATGAGAAAGACTCTGAGCATGGGATTGCTCATTTTATAGAGCATATGCTTTTTAAAGGAACGGCTAAACGCAAAGCATATCATATACTGAGCAGGCTTGAAGACGTGGGAGGCGAGCTGAATGCATATACCACCAAGGAAGAAACGGCAGTCCATGCTTCATTTTTACGTGAAGATTATGAAAGAACCACAGATCTGATCAGTGATATAGTATTTAATTCCGTATTTCCCGACAAGGAGATTGAAAAGGAAAAAGATGTTGTAATTGAAGAAATAAACTCCTATCTCGACAGTCCGTCTGAACTTATTTTCGATGATTTTGAAGAGCAGGTATTTGCAGGGCAGCCTATCGGACGCAATATTCTCGGCACCCCTGAATCTGTAAAAGCTTTTAGCAGGAATACAATATCCGGTTTCATGGCAGACAATTACGATACCTCTAATATGGTTTTCTGCTCTGTCGGTAACATCCCTGATGAAAAAATTATGAGGCTGTTCATCAAATATTTCTCCGGGGTCAGGTCCGGAAGGAAGGTAGTCCGCAGTAAGGTGAAATGGGTATACAATCCTTCATCACTCACAAAAGAAATGGATACATACCAGAACCATTGTATTATAGGAACCCTGGCCTATGATATTAAGGATGAACGTAGGATGAATTTATTCCTTTTGAATAATATTCTTGGTGGTCAGGGCTTAAACTCCCGTCTTAATATGTCGCTGCGCGAGAAGAACGGCCTGGCCTATAATATTGAATCCACCTATAATCCGTATATCGACACAGGTATTTTTTCGATTTATTTCGGCACCGACAGCCAGTTTCTCAATAAGAGCATCGACATAGCCATGACTGAACTTAAAAAACTGCGGACAAAAAGCCTCGGAACGATCCAACTAAGTAAAGCAAAGAACCAGATAAAAGGGTACCTGGCCAGAGGCTATGAAAATTACGAGAGCCTCATGCTTAGCATGGGAAAAAGCCTGCTTGTTTTTGGTAAGGCAGAAGGCCTTGATGAACTATATAAGAAAATAGATCGTGTAACAGCAGCCGATATTCTTGAAACAGCTAATGATATTCTTGATCCCGCAGGTCTGTCAATGCTGGTTTATAAATAAGACGCAGGCCCAAGCGAATATCCGGCTCTCAGGGGAGCACAGGAAAATAGTTGGGAAGAGATATTTGAAAACCTTATAAAAAGATTAATATATATCTGATGATCAGCAAGAAACTCGAACAGTACATTTCTGAAAACATCTCTTCGGAGGACCCGGTACTGGAAGATCTTTACCGGCAGACACATATAAGATTCGTTAACCCCAATATGGCAAGCGGCCACATTCAGGGTAAATTCCTTGAAATGATCTCCAGGATGATCAGACCCGACTATATACTGGAGATTGGCACATTCACCGGTTATTCTGCCATCTGCCTTGCAAAAGGATTAAGAAATGGAGGCAAATTATTAACAATCGAAATAAATGATGAGATCGCCGATTTCTCAGGCGGATATTTTAAAAAATCCGGAATGGAGTCATCCATAGAGCAACTGACAGGAAATGCCCTTGATATCATCCCTGATCTTAACTACATATTTGACCTTGTATTTATCGACGGGGATAAAAGAGAATATACAGCCTATTTTAAAGCTGTATATGGTAAAGTCAGACCCGGAGGATTTATAATAGCCGATAATGTATTATGGGGAGGTAAGGTCCTTGAACCTGAAACAGATGACCCTCAGACTTCCGGAATGATTGATTTTAATAATATGATAAAGAGCAATGGTTCTTTTGAAAAAATAATGCTTCCACTCAGGGACGGTTTGACTATTATCCAAAAACCGGAATAATATTCCATGCAGGCAGTAAAAAAACACCATTTATGACCAAAGGATTTTTATTGTTAATAAAATAACAATATATTTGATTACCATCCGTGTGCATATTAAATGCACTGGGGATACAGGCGTGAAGAGGGATGACGGTATTTAATCATTTCATAATCTGCGCGATATGAGAGAAAGACCGGAGTGTTCTACATGCAGGGTATTTAGCAGGTCTTATTTTTCGATACTTGATGAAGAAGATCTCGAAAATCTGAAATTTGAAAAATCGAGTTCCTTCTATAAGACCGGGCAGCAGGTCTTCCATGAAGACAGTCGTGCAGTGGGTGTCTATTGCCTGCACTCAGGAAAGATCAAGTTATACAAAGCCGGAGCGGACGGGAGGGAACAGATTGTCCGCTTTGTTACTCCCGGAGAACTTTTCGGATACAGTTCAGTTACCGGATCACGACATTATATGTTAACTGCAGAAGCCATTGAGGATTCAGTAATCTGTTTCATCAATGGTGTTACATTTTCAGAAATGACTGAAAAATATCCCGAATTGCTGAAAGCCCTTCTCAGTACCCTTGGCAATATGCTTAATGAGACCGAGGAAAGAATGATATCTATTGCCCAGAAACCTGTCAGGGAAAGGCTGGCTGAAGCACTTCTTACACTTTGTCATAAATTTCATCCTGAAGGATGCAGGGATAATAATGTTTTAAACCTTTCAAGGGAAGACCTTGCTAACATTGTGGGCTCGGCAACCGAAACAATTATAAGGTTATTATCGGAATTCCGTGAAGAAAAAATTATAAATATTGAGGGACGCAGGATAATACTTAAAGATGTAAGAAAATTAAAAAGACTGGCTAACTTTAAGATGAGATAAAATACTGCTCCTCCATCCTGCTGTTTTATCCCCAACAGGCTTCCCGTTTATATATAATTATAAATAAACAGATTAAAGACCACGATATGATCTTCATCATTCACCTGGGTAATTAGTGTAAGCAACAGGCATGACCAACACTTCCCTTATCCATGATTAAAATTTCCCGTCCGGCTGTCCTGCCTCATTGGATTTAGCCTGGCTAATGAAGAAATTAGTACCTGTTCTGGACCCTCAAAACGGTTTCGGGGAATATGAATGAAATCTATAAAATCAGCCTGGAAGACTGGAGCAATTTTACAGGAACACTTACCTTATCTTCCAATGTTTTCGCTCCTGTGGAACAGTACGGAAACCTCGATTATACAGCCATAAATCAGGATAATGCCGGAGACATTGTTTACCACAAGGCCAGACCTGCAAGCCCTTTAAAAATCTTCTTTCTTCCAGTGAAGCTTAATGTAGCAAAACCATCGGCAACACAGGGAACAAATATAATTCTTGGAGTCCCTGCATGCGATGTTTCCGGTCTTAAGCTTCTCGACCTGATTTACCTTGATGAGAGGTTCTTTGATGCTATTTATTTCGAAAGGAGGAAAAACTCCCTTATAATATCTTCCGATTGTTACGAGATATCAGGTAGTTGTCATTGCATTACTTATGATATCAATCCTTATGCTGATAACGGTTGCGATATTAACCTGTCATCCGACAGGGATTTCTTCTATCTGCAATCATTTTCTGAAAAAGGTGACCGTTTTATTAAGGAACATCTTGCCGAACATGGCACTGCATTGCCCGTTGCATCACTGCCTCCTTCAGTAATAAAAAAGCGAGGCAATATAACCAGAACCCTTACAAACAGGAATAGTAAGCTACCGGGGACAAAAGAGACAGCTGGCAAAATTGGAAACCACAACAACGGTGCCTGGAAGGGATACTCTTCCAGGTGTGTTTCATGTGGTGCCTGTTCTGCAATTTGTCCGACCTGTACATGTTTTCTTCTTTTAGACCGCCCTGAGTTCGAAAAAGTAAGACAGCTCGACACATGCCAGCATCCTGCATTTCAAAGAGTTGCAGGAGGTGAAGATCCACTCCGTGAACTGAGTGTGAGATTCAGAAACAGATATATGTGCAAATTTATCTGGAAGCCCGGGCGTTTCGGCACAATCGCCTGTACAGGTTGTGGCAGGTGCATAGATGCATGTATTGCAGGTATCAGTAAAAATGAACTTATAACGGAACTCTAATGACAGTAGCTTTAACAAAAACGGACACGGTTAATATCTATAAAGTGCTGAAAGCCTCTCTTGAAGAAGTTATCGAAGAATCGCCACTTATAAAAACTCTCGTACTTAGGCCGGAATCGCCATTCAGTTTTCGTACGGGTGAATTCATTGAACTTACACTCGAAGGAATAGGAGAAGCTCCTTTTACCCCGTCCTCATCACCTCAGGTCAACGACAGGCTGGAGATAACAATAATGAAGACCGGTTATGTTACGGAGAAATTTCATGCACTTAAGCCGGGGGCTGTTCTGGGCCTGCGAGGGCCGTTTGGGAGAGGGTATCCAGTTGATAATTTTTTGGGGAAAGAGATCCTCATTCTTGGTGGCGGATGCGGACTGGCACCAATCAGGTCGTTGCTCTATGCACTTGAACATGTTAAAGACCAGCTTAAGAAAGTGATCTTATGCTACGGCTCAAAAACACCTTCGGACTGCATCTATAAACCGCTGTTTACAAGGCTTAACAACATTGATAAATTTGAAGCCTATCGCACAGTTGACAAACCGGAACCCGGATGGAATGAGTCTGTGGGGGTGGCTACCGTTCTGCTTGAGAAAGTCAAAATAAACTTAAAGAACTCAGTCGCTGTGGTATGCGGACCACCTGTAATGATGAAATTCGGAACCTTAAAGCTGCTGGAGATGGGATACAACGACAACCAGATATACCTGTCGATGGAAAAAAACATGTCGTGTGGATTTGGAAAATGCGGGCACTGCATGATGGGTGAATATTTTGTATGCAAAGATGGTCCGGTCTTTACCTATGATGAGATTAAAGAGATACCGGACATTTGGAAATAAGACATCTATTAAATTAATAAATGAGCAGGAGAATACTTATAGACCTTTCGAAATGTCGCCAGTGTAGCGACTGTTCAGTTAGTTGTTACTATAATTATCATCCCGGTAATAATGGCATGATGCAACTTCTTGAGAAGGCTGTGTTTAAATATACTTGCAGGCATTGTGAAAATGCTCCGTGTATTGCAGTTTGTCCGGTGGATGCTTTGGAAAAGGACAGAACAGGTGACCTGACAAGAGCTTCCAATCTATGCATTGCCTGCAAATCATGTGTCTCGGCATGTCCCTTCGGAACTATGCTGAATTCATTTTTTGAAGTAAGAAAATCTGTTTGTAATTACTGTAATCTTGATGCGGGCGGTTCTCTGTTGTGTGTTGATACATGCAGGAACCATGCTTTGGAAATTTCATCATCTGATGAAAATGAAGAGGCAAATATTTACAGGCTTAACGACAGAGTGCTTGTAAAGGAATTCATATGGGAAAGTATGAAACATGAACAACAGGCAATGAAATGATAAAAGACATTTTTTATTTTTTTATTTTCCCCGGTATGATCTTCTCATTATTAATGGGAGGCATTCTCTCGTGGGCAGACAGGAAAATCACCGCCAGGCTTCAGTTCCGTAAAGGGCCTCCTTTCCTTCAGCCTTTCTACGACCTGGGGAAACTTTTTTACAAGGAGACGATACTTCCCAAATACGGTTCGGCAATAACCTTCCTTGCAGCTCCAGTCTTTGCAGTAGCCAGCGCTACACTGGCCAGTGTTCTTATCCTTCTCCCCTCTTTTTTCCCGGGCTCCGGATTCAGGGGAGATCTCGTGGTTGTGTTTTACCTTCTGGCCATTCCTTCCATATCTTATATAATAGGCTCGCTGGCATCGGGTAACCCGATAGCCGCTGTAGGTGCATCCCGTGAGATGAAGCTTATCATTGGATATGAATTTGCATTCATACTTGCCCTGGCAGCAGTTTTTATCAAAACCGGCATGAGTATTACCATAAGCGAAATTTTAGCCAGTCAACAATCAACAGGAGCAAATATATCAAGCATATCAGGTGTCCTCATTTTCATTGTAATATTGTTTGTCATCCAGGCAAAGCTGGCATGGGTTCCATTTGACATGTCGGAAGCTGAAGCAGAACTGGCGCACGGTCTCTTCATTGATTATTCAGGACCTGCCTATGCAATGATTAAAATGACCAGGTATATAATGTTATTCACTCTTCCTGCCCTGCTCATAACCTTACTGCTTGGAGGATTCAATATTCATGGAGCAGGAATACTGTGGTCAGTATTGAAGCTTGTACTTGTATTGCTTCTTATCACATTGATAAGAAATACCAATCCGAGGATAAAGATTAACCAGGCTATGAGGTTCTTCTTTTTATGGATGAGCCTTATTGCAGTGGTTGCTATAGGATTATCAACTGTTAACCTGTAAAACTTACTGAATTGGGACTTGGTAGTTATTGCTTTAAGAAATCGTTATGGGTATTCCATTTTGGAGGATCTTCCTGTAACAACTGCGACATCGAGATCCTTGATTGCCTGACACCAAAGTATGATGCAGAGCGCTTTGGTATACAACTCGTCGGTTCAATAAGGCACGCAGATGTACTGTTGGTATCAGGATCAATAAACAGGAAGTGCAGGGAAAGGTTGCTGGAACTTTATAAACAGGCACCAAAACCGCTGCTTGTAATAGCCTTTGGTTCCTGTGGATGTACCGGGGGTATTTTTGCAGACGGACTGCCTTTTGCCGGTCCGGTTGATAAAATCATACCCGTTGATGCCTATATACCCGGTTGTCCCCCAAAACCAGAGGCGATACTCGCAGGTATTGTCAAACTTATTAAAAAATAAAGGCCATGGGCATTGTAAATTATAAGATATTACCTGAGATACTAAAGCTTAACTTCAATGGTGACATTCGCCGAATCATTGTACAGCAAAGAAAAAGACTTGTGATCCATATCAGGAAGGAAGCCCTTCCTGAAATAGCCAACTATTTCCTCGATGAGCTCTCTTACAGATTCATAATAGCTACAGGAATGGTAAGTGAAAATGGCTTTGATATTATATATCATTTCAGTGATGACAAGACAGGATATATCATTAACCTCCGGACGAGCCTCCCGGGGAACAATCCTGAGATTGAATCTCTGGCTAACATAATCAATGCGGCCAATTGGATTGAAAGGGAAATACATGAGCTTTTCGGAATAAAATTTATCAACCATCCCAACCTCACAAAGCTGATTTCAGAAGGAAACTGGAAGGATAATGAATACCCGTATGCCAGAAAGAGATTTGAGGAATTTAATCCTGATGAATTATGAATGCAAGGACGATCATACCTATCGGGCCATACCATCCTCTACAGGAGGAACCTGAATTATTCAAACTTTATTGTGACGGGGAGATAGTCAGGGATATTGAATGGGAAACGGGTTATAATCACCGTGGTATTGAAAAAATAAACGAATCAAAAACATTTGACCAGGTCTTTTTCGTTGTTGAAAGGGTATGTGGCATCTGTTCCACATCACATCCCTTTGCATTCGCTAATGCCATGGAAGAGATAGCCCGTACTGAAATACCAGACCGGGCAAAATATATAAGAACAATAATAGCAGAACTTGAAAGACTGCACAGCCATTTGTTGTGGGTAGGTCTGGCCGGCCATTTCCTGGGGTATAACACCGTTTTTATGTGGTCATGGAAGTTCAGGGAAATTGTCCTGGAGCTTTTCGAAAAAATAACAGGCAACAGGAATAATTATGCTATGTTCAAAATCGGCGGAGTAAGAAGAGATATACCAGATTCATCCATACCAGACATTAGAAAACTGCTTGACTCATTGAAACCCAAAGCCGACCTTCTTACAGGAGCCATTATGGATGACCCGGTCATCCATGCCCGCACAAAAAACATTGGTGTACTGACACGTGATGACATTATTAATTACGGTGCAGTAGGCCCAACAGCAAGAGCATCAGGTGTGGAAACAGATGTAAGAAAGGACGATCCCTACGCAGCATATCCACTTGTCAACTGGAAGGTGATAACTGCTGAAGAAGGAGATGTTTTTGCAAAAGCAAAAGTAAGACTACTCGAGCTTTATGAATCAATTTCAATTATTGAGCAATGCCTGGATAAATTACCCGCGACTAAAGAAGGAAACATATCGGCTATAGTTAAAAATATACCTGAAGGGATGGGATTCGGAAGAGCAGAAGCCCCCAGGGGTGAGGTGTTCCATTTTGTTATGTCGGACGGATCCAATTCACCCGTTCGTCACAAAATAAGAGCCCCAAGCTATGTCAATGTAGCCACATTCAAGAAATCATGTGTCGATCAAACCATCGCTGATGCAACAATAATACTGGCCGCTGTTGATCCTTGTTATTGCTGCACCGAAAGGATGGCTTACGCCTATGACTATTATTCAGGGAGAAAAATTCTCAGCGGACTGGATCTCATAAAATTGTCACAGGAAAAAACCAATGCAATAAAAAAGAGCATTTAAACCCGGCAATATGAATGAATTATATTACATAATTTGGTTACCTCTTGCTGCAGGACTGTTTTTCCTGATAGTTCCCGACAGGCTAAGAAATATCTCGGGCAGCCTGGCTTCAGCTATTACCGGCATATCTCTTCTTTTTGCCTTCAAGCTTTTTCTGATAAGGGTCCCCGAAGAGAATGCTATGGTCTCACTTTTTCCTGAGGCTAATCTGAGCACTTTTGCGAAAACAGTCAGCCAGCTCAACGCAGACAATATATCCAGAATTGTTGTATTGCTGATATTCCTTTTTTCATTTCTGATAAATATTTATTCACTAAGCTATACTCAGAGAAGACACCGTATTAAAGGATATTATTCATATATCCTGCTTACATCATCGCTTTCTTCCCTTGCCGTGCTGGCAGATAATCTTTTACTCTTCATATTCTGCTGGGGTGTTCTGGGACTGCTTTTATATAAACTGATAAACGGATATGATGAAGAGAGTTCCTCTGCAGCAAAGAAAACAATGATTCTCATCGGAGGATCAGATACAGTTATGTTACTTGGGCTGGGAATAGTATACAAGATAAACAGCTCTTTCAGTATATCAGCAGGGCATATATCCACCGTGTCGGTACTTGGAGCGACTGCCTTTATTACCTTACTTATTGGTAGCTTCACAAAGGCAGGAGCTTTCCCTTTTCATACGTGGGTTCCCGATTTCTCGAAAAAAGCCCCGGCTTCTTCTACTGCTCTGCTCCCTGCATCACTTGATAAACTACTGGGAATATATTTTATGTTCCGTATCTGTACTTCCCTGTTCACCCTTACCGATATTCTAACTCTTGTACTTGTAGTCACAGGCGTTATAACGATTATCTCAGGTGTTATGATGGCACTTATCCAGCATAACACCAAACAACTCCTGGGATATCATGCTGTTTCACAGGTAGGTTACATGGTCCTTGGCCTGGGTCTTGGTAATCCCATAGGAATAGCAGGAGGTCTTTTTCATATGGTCAACCACACAATGTATAAATCGGGACTGTTCCTGGTTGCAGGCAGTATAGAAGACAGATTCGGAACAGACCAGATAGAACACCTGGGAGGAGCAGCGAAATTAATGCCGCTGACCTTTATCTCGGCCTTAATATTCTCCTTGTCAATATCTGGCATTCCGCCACTCAATGGTTTTGCATCAAAATGGCTCATATACCAGGGTATTATAGATTTCGGACAAGGTGCCGGTATTGCCAACAGGCTGTGGATGGTTTGGCTCGGCTGTGCCGTACTGGGTTCTGCCCTTACCCTTGCAAGCTTTATTAAATTTCTTGCCGGGATATTTCTTGGGAGGACAAAAAACATTTCCTCACCACGGTCAGATATTAAGCCATTAATGACATTCCCCATTGTTGTACTGGCACTGCTATGCCTGCTGACAGGAATATTTGCTTCCGGTTATGTCATTCCAGTGGTTATTAAACCCCTTTATTCAGGTTTTGCCGGCCCAGGCATTTGGCAGTCAGGAACAGTGGCATTATTGATACTTATTTCAGTATTGGCCGGTGTAGTGATTTATCTCTTTACAACTACCGGGAAGGTAAGGTATGAAGACAGCTATATAGGAGGCGAAAAGGATCAGGATCTCAGCAGGGCCAGTGTTCTTGATTTTTACAGGACAATTAGTTCCAACAGGATTTTATCAGGCTTTTACTATGGCGCTGTTAAAAAATGGTTTGACATTTATGATATAGGTAAGAATATGGTCTTTTCATGCAGCCGTGTGGTCAGCTCATGGCATACGGGTATTTTACCTTTCTATATAACATGGTTGATTACCGGACTGGTAACTCTGATGATAATTATGCTGATATAAAAGAAAGAATAATGGAAACCACTCTTGCAGTTATAATAATCATAATGATCGCAGGATCTGCATATTCTCTTCATGCAAAAGACCTGCTATCGGCTATTGTCTCTTACGGCATTGTCGGATTTAGCCTTGTAATAGCCTTCATGGTTCTCAAAGCGCCCGATCTTGCCATTGTCCAGATAGTTGTGGAAACAATTTCATTGATTATAATGATATCTGTTTTAATAATAAGTACCGGTGATGATCTTACGGAGAAAAATACAATGAAGATAGAAGGCAAATCGTATGTTAATGTCAGAAACCTTTATTACATATTATTCGCCTTTTTAGCTGCCTTTTGCCTGGTCTTTTGCTTTATCATCGCAACCAGGGATCTGTCTCCCCTTGGTATTCATGAAACAAGAATGGCGACCAGGTATATTCAAGAAGGAGTCAAAGAAACAGGTGCGGTTAACCTGGTAACCGGAGTGGTTTTCGACTACAGGGGATACGACACACTTGGTGAAGCAACTATACTCTTCACAGCAGTTATGGGTGTTCTTGGAATACTCAGGTTAATAACTCATAAACAATAGGATATGAAAGGGATGACAGTCATAGTCAAAAATGTATCAGCTCTTATTTCAGGCCTGGTTTTCCTTTATGGATGCTATATCGTGTTGCATGGTCATCTGACTCCGGGAGGTGGATTCGCGGGAGGTACCATAATAGCCGGGTCATTTATACTTCTTATTATTGCTAATGGCATTCAATATTTCAGGCTTAAAGAGGAGAAGGAAGAGTCGTCACTAATGGAAGGCCTCGGAATACTTCTGTTTCTTTTGTTTGCAACCGGCGGGTTACTAATATCCACCCACATCTTCTTCAGGAACTTCCTGCCCTCAGGCATACCAGGCAATTTGCTAAGCGCCGGTTTGATGCCGCTTTACAACATATTTATAGGAACAGAGGTTGCAGCCGGCCTGCTTTCAATATTTCTGGCATTTGTAATTTACAAAAAAGAAGATTGACATGTTAAATTATATACTCTGCTTTATACTGTTCCTCACCGGGTTATATGGTGTTATTACAAGGAAAAACATCATAAAGATAATTATTGGCTTGTGCATTATGGAGTACAGCATAAACCTGTTTTTCATTATGACAGGTTTCATAACAGGTGGTTCAGCACCGATTGTTAATACTTCGTCTTCGCCCGGTGTGACTTATGTAGATCCGCTGCCCCAGGCCCTTGTACTTACAGCAATTGTTATTGGACTGGCTACCACCGCATTACTTCTTGCAATAGCTATTAAACTTTATAAAAAGCACAAGACATTTGACATTGATAAGATTAATAATTTAAAAGGCTGAAAAATGGATCCACTGATTCCGATGTTTGTAATTATTCCTCTTGGTATAGCATTTCTTCTTCCACTTATCGGGAAACTGGTACCCGGCATATTTAAAGTTTTGCCACAGACAGGGATTCTTGTATTGCTGGTGATGGCATTCTTCATGCTTATCACGAAAGGGAACCATGTAACAGAATATATCGTGGGCGGCTGGGGGCCTGTCAGGGGTATACCCACAGGCATCCATCTTGTTGTTGACGGACTTTCACTGTCTATGCTGATAATCATAAACATGATAGGCTTCCTCGCCTGTATTTATTCCATACCTTATATGAAAAAATATACAGGTGAAAACTATTACTTCACTCTTTTCACTCTTATGGTAGCCGGGATGAATGGGGTGGTAATATCCGGTGACCTGTTTAATATGTTTGTCTTTCTGGAAATATCAGTTATTGCTTCATACTCGCTCGTTGCCTTTGGTAGTTCCATGGATGAACTGGAGGCCTCATTCAAGTACCAGGTTCTGGGGGGAATAGCATCCCTCCTTATACTGTTCTCCCTGGCTACAACTTACTGGCTAACAAGCACTCTCAACATGGCCGACATATCCAACCTTTTAAAAGAGGCCCCGGCAAGCAGGATCACAATATTTATTCAGCTCTTCCTGTTAGCCGGTTTCGGACTTAAAGCCGCTCTTATACCCTTTCATGCCTGGTTGCCTGATGCTCATTCATCGGCACCATCTCCCGTCTCAGCTATGTTATCGGGGGTACTCATAAAGGCAATAGGCATTTATGCACTGCTGAGGCTGTTCTTCAATATTTTCCGGATAACCTACGAAATCAGCCTCATCATAACCATCATCGGTGTTATTTCTATGGTAACAGGTGTCATTCTGGCTATCGGGCAATGGGACATGAAGCGCCTTTTCGCCTACCACAGTATCAGCCAGATGGGGTATGTAATCATGGCAGCTGGCATCGCCATGATAATACTGGCTAAGGGGGGCAACAGGAATATTGCTGTCCTTTCGCTTACCGGCGGTCTCTTTCATATGTTCAACCATTCTGTTTTTAAGGGGCTCCTTTTCCTCAATGCAGGCGCTGTTGAGTATTCCACAGGCACACGTAAACTCAGGGAACTTGGGGGCTTATCACAAGTCCTGCCCGTGACATCAGCTACATCATTGGGCGCATCGCTTTCTATATCAGGCATCCCTCCTTTTAACGGCTTTTTCAGCAAACTGATAATTATCGTCGCTGCCATTGAGGCGAGGTTTTACTTTTTTGCCCTCCTTGCCGTAGTTGTAAGCATAATAACACTCGCCTCATTTATGAAAGTACAGAGGTATACATTTCTGGATAAACTGAAAAAGATGAAATCTGAAATTAAAGAAGTGCCTGTACTTATGTGGCTGCCAATGGTCATACTGCTGATAATGTGTCTTGTAATGAGCCTCCTGATTATTCCCGGGGTAAGGGATACATTCCTGATGCCAGCAGTAAATGCACTGATTTCTTAATGACTTTAAAATGAAAGACTATGAGTAGTGTGATTTATTTCCTGATATGCTTCCTGACATGGATTATTCTTACAGGGCGCTTCTATATGCAAAACATCATTGCAGGAATAATCATTTCATTTGTCACCACAATAATATTTTCAAGATATTTCAGGATTGATACAAGAAAGCTTCTTAATCCTGCAAGATATTTCTGGCTGATAATATACCTATTGTATTTTATCTGGGAATGCATAAAAGCCAATTTTGATGTTGCCTACAGGGTGATACATCCTGCTATGCCCGTTCGTCCCGGAATTGTGAAGGTTCATCTTACTGTAAAGGGAGAGCTTACAAGGACTATACTTGCCAATTCCATTACAATGACACCCGGGACCATCTCTGTTGATATAATCGGAGACTATATTTACGTGCATTGTATTTACCTTCATGATACAAATCCTGAGAATTACAGTTACAGGATTTCAGGGAAATTTGAAAGAATACTAATAAAGATCTTTGAATAATGGAATGGATAAATTTTGCATTTTACTTCCTGCTCGCCCTTGTTATTCTGTGCCTTTACAGGATCATAAAGGGACCCTCTGTTGCAGACAGGGTAGTTGCAATAGAGATAATGGGAATAATAGTTGTTGGAATCTGTGTTATTCTGAGTATCAGCACAGGAAAATCTTTTCTGATTGATATAGGGATAGCCTGGATTATCTTAAGCTTCATAGGTACATTGACAATGGCTAAATATCTTGGAAGGAGGAAACTTGATGAATAACCTGCTAAGTAACATATTAATTGCGACAGGGCTGTTTTTCAGCCTTATGGGCTGTATTGGCCTTATCAAGCTTCCTGATATTTATAACAGGCTGCAGGCTGCTACTAAATGTGTAACCCTGGGAGCCTGTTGTATTTTATTCAGCCTTGTAATCAGGTTTGGCATTAGTGAACCGGGAATAAAAGGCCTTTTTGCAATACCGGTGCTTTTTTTTACTTCCACCGTTGGTGCCCACGCTCTTATAAGAGGATCTCACATTTTCGGGATAAAGTTATGGGAAAAAAGCATTATTGATGAATACAGAAAAGATACCAACGACAAAAAAGTATCATCCTCTGATAAACCAAATAAAGAAAATGAGATATCCTAAATTACGGGAAGTCAAAGAGGCTTTAATCTCTCTTTTTTCCCCGGCATACACAACAACATTCCCAGCCGGACAACATGTCCCTGCTGAAAGATTCAGAGGTAAACCCGTTGTTGATGATAAAAATTGTGTCGGATGCGAAACATGTGCCAATGTGTGTCCTGCCGGTGCCATCTCTGTAAGTGATAATCCGGTAAGTGCTGTCAGAACAATTACACGCGACTATGGAAAATGTATTTTCTGTGGTCAGTGCGAGACTTTTTGCCTGACACAACAGGGCGTCAGGCTCTCAAATGTGATATTCGACATGGCTACATTTGATCGCTATACAAATATCGAAAAACAGGAGAAGGAACTTCTGATCTGTAAAAACTGTGGAAATGTAATTACAGCTAAAGAGCATATTTTGTTCCTGTTACACAGGCTGGGCCCGAAAGCTTATTCGTCAACACTGATTCTCAACCAACTGAACGACAGCCTGATTTCATCACCCGAAGATACCGGCACAGATATAAAGGATGATCTTAAACGTAAGGATATGTTTAACATACTGTGCCCAAACTGTCAAAGAAAAGTACAACTTAAAGTCCTGGCATGAATGAAAGACATCCTGACAGACATCCTTCAAAACAAAGAGTCGCAAATCCTTTTTGCCGGAGTTGGAAATGTGTTGCGAAGTGACGACGGGGTGGGTGTTTATGTTGTATCTGCAATTGAAAACACAAGAAATATTTCGACGCTGCTCGTTGAGGTAAGCATAGAGAATTATATCAATAAGATAAATCTTATTTCACCTGACGTGCTGATCATTGTGGATTGTATTGATTTTAAAAAGGAAGCCGGATATACAGGTATAATATCCGTGGACGAAATTAGCGAGTTTAATATTTCAAGTCATAACATTTCACTAAAACGCATTTCAGAGTTTCTCAGGATGAAGACTTTGGTGGCAGGAATTCAACCGGCCAGCTTGCGTATTGGAGAAAACCTGACTCCGGTTGTAAGGGAATCTGCTGAAAGACTGATAGAAATAATAAATAATTGCAGGGCATATTAAGTTAAGTGATACAAATGGAACACATGGTTAGCTTTTATGTGATATTTGCCATGACACCATTTGCACAAGCACAGTAAATTGTGTAATTTTCAGATCATTAAATGCATTTTGCTTTAGTTCTTTGGCCGGCAGTATTGTTCCCTTTCCAATCAGGATAATTGTTCTGCAAGAATTCATGAAACAAAATAAATGAGACATCTGCTATGAAAGATAAACCAAGAATACTGATCATTGAAGATGACAGGGATTTTGTCGCTGCAATGAAAGCGATGCTTGAAAGTAAAGACTATAAAGTAAGCTTTGAATATGACACTGACAAAGGTTATGACACATTAAACAGGGAAAGCTGTGACCTCATTATCCTTGATGTGATGTTTGGAACAAAAGGTGATTCCAAAGGTTTCGATTTTGCAAACAGAATCAAAACAGAAGTTCAATTCAGGGACATTCCGGTATTGATGCTTACTGCAATAAACACACAACATCCTTTCTTTAATTTCTCCCCTGAAACCGATGGAGAATTTTTACCTGTCGACTCGTTCCTCGACAAACCAGTAAGATTTGATGAGTTGTTAAGGAAAGTGGAAGAGCTTTTGAAACAAAAGAAAAGCAAGTGGTCCGACTGGCCTGATATACAGGGATAGAGTTCAGGGCTGTTGCAGACCTCTTATAATCCCTTTAAGATGGATGACAAACTTGTACCGGCTCATATACATTTTGCCAGGTGGTTCATCAGGCTGAGATGGTTTGCAATATTTCTTCTTATAACAGCTAACCTAACAGTAAGGCATTTGTTTGAAGTTCCCATAATCGAACTCCCAATCTATATTATCACCGTTATACTCCTTATTCTTAATATAATTCACAGCATCATTATAAAGAAAATAAAACTAAAAGGAGGATCAGGAGTTGTCCAAAAAATTAAAAAAGATATTGATTTTCAAATAATTACAGATCTTGTTCTTTTAACCCTGATACTCCATTATTCAGGCGGAATAGAGAATCCACTGATACTCTTTTATTTCTTTCATCTTATCATAGCCAGCAGCATATTCTCCACACTTAAGAGTTACCTGTACACTATTTTTGCCATCCTTCTTATAGCCATTCTGGTATTCCTGGAATATTTCAGTATTATTCCACATTATAACCTTTCCGGTTTTGCCGGAAATGAACTTCACAATAATGCTTTCTATATTTTTGGCACAGGCTTCGTATTTCTCCTAACAGCTATTACTATAGTCAGTCTTTCACATCTAATAATATACAGATCCATTAAAAGCGAGGAAGGATATGTAAAGGCTAACCTGGAACTTGAAAATAAGGATAAGCTGAAGAATGAGTATGTACTAAGGGTAACCCACGATATTAAAGGACATGTGGCAGCAATATTCAGTTGCCTGGAAGTTATAAGATCTGGTGTGGCAGGCCCCCTGAATGATGTTCAACAGGATTTTGTAAGCCGAGCATTTAACAGGACGGGGGTGTTATCCGAATTTGTAAAGAACCTGCTGAGTCTCACAAGAAAAAGGCTCAAACGTGACACGGAATTTGAAGAAACAGAACTGAAAGGGCTGGTTGAGACAATAGTTCATCCGATACGTTCACTTGCTGAAGATAAGAACATCAATTTACAAGTATATATCGACAATACTATCGGTGAAATAACCTGTAATCCATACTCACTGGAAGAACTATTTTCAAATCTTCTTCTTAATGCAATTAAATATACTCCTGAAAATGGCAATATAACCCTTGAGGTAAAGAACCATGGAACACATGTGATAACCAGGATAACAGATTCAGGCATAGGCATTCCCAGGACAGAGATTCACAGGATTTTTGATGAGTTCTACCGGGGCAGTAATGTACCCAAAGATATAAATACAGGCTCCGGCCTGGGTCTTTCTATTGTTAAACAGATAGTGGAAAATCATAAAGGAAAGATTTGGGTCAGAAGTGAACCCGGCGTCTGGACCAGGTTTACATTTGTCCTTCCTGTCACGCATCCGGAGATCCCGGCAGCTCCGGATCTATAAACCAGGTATGTTCCTCATGGGAAAAAACTATGTCATTTACAAACAATGTGATAAAACCATGTGACGCCATGGAATGTTTTTATTATTATTGCCGTACCTTGGTATAATTTTTGAAAAGAGATAAAAAAATAGTGGTTATTTATTTCTCTGAAAAAACTAGTACAATTATATCCTTTGTAAAGACGTTACATCAATGTAAAAATATTCTGAGATGAAAAAGTTAATCTTCCTTACTTTAATGTTAGCCGGGTTTATTATACCAGTGAAGTCACAGGCAAACAAAACCGGTGTCCTTCAAAACCTTGAGAACAACAATAAATCCGGCCAGGAATTGGTCACAACTGCTACATTAAAATCAGCCAGCCGTCTATTTGCTGACAAAGGTGACCTAACTTCAGTTATAGTTATTATTCCGGCCGACTCATCGGTCATTGTTCTCGGATCGGACAGTACGTATCTGAATGTAAGGTTTCAGGATGCTGAAGGATTTATTTACAGGAAGGATGCAGTAATAAATCCGGAAAAAGTACCGATTACCACTGCTGAAGAGCAACAGAACCAGGATCAGCCTCAGTATGATATTCCAGAGCAACAGCAACAGGAACAGCAACAGGAACAGGCTGCCCCTCAACAGAGCAGGTTTACCTACCTGGAGAATAAATACGGAAGCAGTATGGCGTCCAAACTTATGGCCGGTAAAATATGGAAAGGCATGAATTCTGAGATGGTAAATGACAGTTGGGGAACAGCACAAAAAATCAACAGGGTTATCAGTGGCAATACGGTTAAGGAAGAATGGATCTACAAAAACACTTGGCTCTATTTTGAAAATGATATACTGGTCGACTGGGGCCCTGTAAAGAGATAAATGATCCTTTTAATTTATCTGGTTTGGGTGTAATTTTACCGGTGGATATTTGCAGATAAAAAAAAATTCTTATTTTTGCCCGTGAAATTGCGGGAGTAGCTCAGTTGGTAGAGCACGACCTTGCCAAGGTCGGGGTCGCGGGTTCGAGTCCCGTCTCCCGCTCAAAAACAAAAGGAAGACTGAACTTCCTTTTTTTCTATGTGCTACTTCGTATACATATTACATTCTTTAAGTAATGATTCTTTCTATATTGGTCAAACTGCTGATTTAGATGACAGGATACATCGTCATAATAGTGGATATGAGAAAGCAACTAAATCAGCCATACCATGGATATTAGTTTGGTACACAACAAAGAATTCAAGATCTCATGCCCTTATCCTTGAAAAAAAATTAAAAAACTACTCTAAAAAAAGAATCGTTGATTTTATCATAAGACATAAAGCGGTAGTCGCGGGCCCTGACGATACCGGGGATCCCGGTATGTCAGGATGCTGACCGAAAGCGTCAGCATTCGAGTCCCGTCTCCCGCTCAGGGTAAAGAGGGTGGCTCAAAAATAATTTTGATACCCTGAGTGCTTAAATAACACATGAAGAACACAAAGACAATACCATGATATTTAACGCTTTGCGCTCTTTGTGATTATCACTTGCACGGCTTTGTGATTAATAGATTTTGATTTTTGAGACAATTTTCCCAAATAAATATTAAAAATTGTTAAAAATCTGATTATCAATAAACTTTTTTACTAAATTCATTGCCTCTAAACCTAACCTAATACTTATTACAATTCTGATTATCATGAAAAAAACCTGGTCATTAGTAATCATTATGGCTGTTATTCTTTTGTCATCCTGTTCAAGCAGCGAGAAAAACAATGGTCTCAACATACCATATGAGAAATACACATTGCCTAACGGGCTTACTGTTGTATTAAATGTAGATAAATCTGATCCCATTGTAGCACAGGCAATTTATTACCATGTAGGTTCAAGCAGGGAAGTACCCGGGAAAACAGGTTTTGCACATCTTTTTGAGCATATGATGTTCCAGAGATCGGAAAATGTTGGTGAAGACCAGTTTTTCAGGAACATTCAGGGAGCAGGTGGTACACTTAACGGCAGCACTAACCAGGACAGAACAAATTACTATGAGGTTATTCCCAGGAACGCCCTTGAGATGGCAATGTGGATGGAATCGGACAGAATGGGATATCTGACGAATACTGTAACAAAGACAGCCCTGGTAAACCAGCAGAATGTGGTGCAAAATGAAAAACGTGAGAGTGTGGACAATGCCCCTTACGGCTTTAACTATGAGATAATAGCAAGAACTATGTATCCGGAAGGTCATCCATACAGCTGGACAACAATAGGTAAGATGGAAGATCTTACAGGTGCGACGGTTGACGATGTTCGTGCTTTTCATGAAAAATATTACGTCCCGAATAATGCCACCCTTGTAATTTCAGGTGATATTAACACCGATGAGGTAAAGGCACTGGTTGAGAAATACTTTGGTGAGATACCTGCAGGTGAGCCTGTTGAGAAGAGAAGTCCAATGCCCGCAACACTGTCTTCAACAGTAAAGCTTTATCACGAAGACAGTTTTGCAAAAGCACCACAGCTAACTATGGTATTTCCGACTGTAGAGAGGTTTTCCAAAGACTCCTATGCACTGGAGTTCCTGGGGGATCTTCTGGCTAACTCAAAAAAAGCCCCCCTGTATACCATACTTGTTAAAGATAAAAAACTTACTTCAAGGGTATATGCCCGTAACCGTTCTCAGGAACTTGCCGGCACCTTCACTATTTCTGTTGCCGCCAATCCCGGCACAAACCTTACTGATGTTGAGAATGCAATATTTGAGGCTTTTGATAAATTTGAGAAGGATGGCTTCTCTGTGAGCGATCTGGACAGGATCAAAGCAGAGTACGAAACCCGTTTCTATAATATGTTTTCAAGTGACCAGGGCAAAGCTTTCCAACTGGCCGATTATACCATGAACACAGGCGATCCGGGATATTACAAAAAAGATCTTGCTGCAATCCAATCCGTTACGGCAGATGATGTGAAAGCAGTATTCGATAAGTATATCAAGGGCAAAAACTATGTTGAAACAAGTTTTGTTCCCAGGGGCCAAAAGGAGCTTATAGCGCAAGGTTCTGAAAATGCAGGTATAGTGGAGGAAGATGTTAATAAAGCAGCCGAGGTAAAAGCAGTAGCCGCTGCTGAAGATCCTATAGTAAAGACCCCGACAAGATTCGACAGGTCAAAAACACCTCCTGTCGGACCTGATCCGGAGGTGACAATACCATCAGCATGGTCTGATTCCTTATCCAATGGAATGAAGGTTTGGGGTATAAAACATAACGAACTGCCCCTTATTCAGTACTCACTGGTTATAGAAGGAGGCCATATGCTTGATAATGCCGACAAACCGGGCGTAGCCAACCTGCTTGCTACTCTGCTGAACGAAGGTACCGCAACCAAAACTCCTGAAGAACTCGAAGATGCAATTGGGCTGCTCGGCGCATCAATAAGGGTGACTGCAGATAATGAATCCATTTCGGTTGATGTCAGCACTCTTGCCCGTAATTTTAATAAAACACTTGCACTTGTTCAGGAAATGCTTCTGGATCCGAGATGGGACAAAGATGCATTTGACATTGACAAAAGCAGGATAATCAACAGCCTTAAACGCAATGAAGCCAGTCCTGATTACCTGGCTTCCAAAACACTTCATAAACTGATGTACGGCAATAATATACTTGCCACCGAGGTTACCGGTACTGAGCAATCAGTCGAAGCTATTACAATTGACGATCTTAAAGATTTTTACAATAATAATTTCTCACCCTCCATATCGCGACTTATAATTGTGGGTGATATTGACCAACCAGATGTAATGTCAGCTCTGGCCGAATTAAACAGTAACTGGAAAGCAAAGGAAGTTTCATTGCCTGATATAACAATACCCGGACCACCGGAGGAATCGAAAATATATTTTGTCGATATACCGGGGGCCAAACAATCTGTTATCTCAATTGGCACACCTTCCGTTGCCAGGACTGATCCGGACTTCTATCCGGCTACAGTGGCAAACTACAAGCTTGGTGGTTCATTCAACGGAGTTTTTAATTTGATCCTGAGGGAAGAAAAGGGTTTTACTTACGGAGCCAGATCAGGATTCACAGGTGGCGGAAACTATGGAGCCTTTACTGCATCTTCCAGGGTAAGGACAAACTCAACATTCGAATCGGTGAATATCTTTAAAACGGAGATGGAGAAATACAGGAAAGATATTCCCCAGGAGTACGTCGACTTTACTAAATCATCATTGCTTAAAAACAATGCACTTCGCTACGAGACACTTAGAAGCCTGCTGAATATGCTCAACACGATGACAGCATATAATCTTCCTTCGGACTATATTAAAAAAGAGGAAGCTTTTGTAAAAAGCCTTACATCTGACAAAATGGTTGAACTGGCCGGCAGGTATATAAATCCTGACAGAATGTATTATGTTGTAGTAGGTGATGCAAAAACTCAACTTGAACCACTGCAGAAAATAGGATTCGGGAAACCGGTCAGAGTAAATGATTAACTTTACAATATAATAGTTGAGCCCCCCTGTAAAGCTTTGCTGCCAACGCATTTGTTTACCATAGTTCATAAGAAGGCATGTAAAGACAAAGGGGGGTTTTTGTTTATGTTCCGGTAATTGGTGGTCAAATTTATTTATATGTTTTAATTAAAGATAATTTGTTTAAATTTGCCGCACCAGGCTGTCGACGGTACGACGGTACGACGGTACGACCGCAAGACTGCAAGACCGCAAGACTGCAAGACCGCAAGACCGCAAGACCACAAGACTA
>JBJKPQ010000036.1:0-62441 GCA_046706305.1 Bacteroidales bacterium | reverse complement strand
TGTTCCATCGCAGCTTCATCGAGTTTTGGGTCATCTCCAGTCCTGAGGTGGCCACTCCACCTGCATTGGATGCCTTGCCCGGAGCGAACAGCAGCCCGTTTTTATGGAAGAGGTTAACAGCCTCGGGTGTGCAGGGCATGTTTGCCCCCTCGCATACGCATATACATCCACTGTCGATAAGGTTCTTCGCATCCTGCTCATTGAGCTCATTCTGTGTGGCACATGGTAATGCAATATCAACTTTTACTTCCCAGGGATGCTTGCCCTCATGGAATTCAGAGCCATGAAACTCGTAGGAATAAGGCTTAACGATATCGTCGTTTGAGGCTCTCAGCTCCAGCATATATTCTATTTTCCTTCCCGAGATACCATCGGGATCGTAGACATAACCATCGGGTCCGGATATTGTAACTACCTTGGCTCCCAGCTCTGTGGCTTTCAGTGCGGCTCCCCAGGCTACATTGCCGAATCCGCTTATGGCAACTGTCTTTCCTTCAAATGATTCACCACGTGTGGCAAGCATCTCCTTTGCGAAATATACGCATCCGAAGCCTGTTGCTTCCGGACGAATGAGGGATCCTCCCCAGTTGCTTCCCTTGCCTGTCAGAACACCTGAATGGTCGCCTGACAGCCGCTTGTACATTCCATAAAGATAACCTATCTCACGGCCGCCGACACCTATATCACCTGCCGGCACATCTACTTCCGGGCCAATGTACTTCCACAGCTCAAGCATGAAAGACTGGCAGAAGCGCATCACTTCGTTGTTTGATTTACCCTTCGGATCAAAATCGGAACCACCTTTACCTCCTCCCATCGGGAGTGTGGTAAGTGAATTCTTGAAGATCTGTTCAAAACCAAGGAATTTAAGGATTGAAAGGTTTACGCTTGGGTGAAAACGAAGACCCCCTTTATAGGGCCCTATGGCATTATTGAACTGGACACGATAGCCCAGGTTAATCCGGACATTACCCTCGTCGTCTATCCATGGTACCTTGAAGGTTATGACCCTGTCTGGTTCAATTATTCTTTCAATGATATTTGCAGATTCAAACTGAGGGTTTTCGTTGTAAACATCTTCAATTGATTCAAGCACCTCTCTGACCGCCTGTAAATACTCAACCTCTCCGGGATGTTTCTTTTCGAGGTTGTTCAAGATCTTGTCTACGTTCATTAGTTTAATTTTTAGTTTTGATTGTGAGAAGGATATTAAAAATCTAATTCAAAATTGTTGTTAAAGGAATTCATGAAAAATGATAAATCTCATGTTATCAGATGATAACATTCACTCAGGAGGTGAAATGGAATCGAGCGATTTAAGGATCTTCGATCGTTCCTCTTTTGACAGTGCGGTTATGAAGATTGCGGGATACCTGGCTACTCCTTCCCGGAAATTCTGAAAAAGGATTATGCTTTTTATCATACCGAACATTTTTGTCTCTGTTTTATATCCTGCAAATGCTTTTTTATCTATCTCAACGGAGTTCTTCCTGCCTCCTGTGATGCCTGCATTGAAGTAACGGAAGATGATCTTGTCGTTCTCGTCGGTAAAGAAAACAAACTGGTAATTGAGGATCATGGGAAGGAAAGCAAAAAAAAGGTATAAAGCCACAAGTATAAGGGTAAGGGCCGTATCGCTCAGCCCCAGGAAGGGAAATTTGATTGTGCGTGAGAAGTATGCCAGTACAAGGTAGACAATAAACACTATTGTGGCCCCGAATAATTTAATCCTGAAGTTGATTATCGTTTTACTGTTATCCA
Source organism: Bacteroidales bacterium (assembly GCA_046706305.1). Taxonomy (GTDB): domain Bacteria; phylum Bacteroidota; class Bacteroidia; order Bacteroidales; family VadinHA17; genus LD21. The sequence goes on along the minus strand of JBJKPQ010000036.1, from coordinate 60,680 downwards.
AGGTCATAACCGGCAATTTTGTGTAAAAGTAATCTTTTTTCAAACACAAAAAAGCGTGTCAGTTTTGTCTTTTTGCCATAAAGAAACGAATAAGCAGATCGCGACATTCCGCGGCCAGGATACCCGACTCTACAGTTGTTGACCGGTGCAGCAGGGAAGGGGATATATTCGTAAAACCCCTTTGAGGGTCATCTGCACCGTATACAAGGGATGATGCCTGGCTCCAGCCTATTGCTCCTGCACACATCCCGCACGGTTCGAGGGTTACATATATTGTACATTCCGTCAGGTATTTACCTCCGAGCCAGTTTGTGGCAGCCGTAATAGCCTGCATTTCGGCATGTGCTGTAGGGTCATTAAGTGTCTCGGTGAGATTGTGTGCCCTGGCTATTATCCTGTCTTTACAGACCACAACAGCACCAACAGGTACCTCCTGCTTGTCAAATGCTTTCTTTGCCTCTTCAAGGGCTATCTTCATGTAGTACTCCCTGCTGTTTTCCATAATATGGTTCTGCCAGGTTTCAAAAATACGAATTAATCTGATGTGACCATACCGGCTGAAGCGGCTTATACGGCCGTTTCAGCTGCAGGCAGTGTGAACCTTATTATAGCGGGGAATTCTTCTTCACTTTCAACCCATATGTTCCCTCCGTGCTTTTCTATAAATTCCTTTGTGAGCCAGAGCCCGAGGGCTGTACCCTTCTCTTCGGCTGTGGTTATGGCTTTGTTGATTTCCGGACTCATGAAAAACTCAGACAGCTCGCTGGCCGATAATCCTTTTCCGTTATTATAAACGGAAACGATAATTTTCGGTGATGAGTATGTTGCGGATATCTTTATGCTCCCTTCATCACTGATACTCCTGATAATATGAAGGACAAGGTTTCTCATTATAGTCTTAACCATGAAAGGATCGGCGAAAACTGTTATGTCTTCCGTAATAGTCAGGCTGATAGTTATCTTTTTCGATTCCGCATTGGACCTGAGGATGGATAACGCATCCTGGCTGGTGTTTGTGAAGTTTATTTTTTCAGGGCTGTAAGTTATCTTCCCCTGGTTCATTTTTGTCCACTGAAGGAGATTGTCGAGGAGGCTGTAAAGATTGGAAGCTGATTTTTTCATCATGACTGCCATCTTCTGGAGTTCCTTTATAGGAAGTGAATCCATTTCCACGGTCATCACCTTAGTGAAGTTATGAAGTGTGCTGAAAGGTGTATAAAGGTACTGTGCCAGGGCGGAATAAAATTTATCCTTGTCCTCACTTATCCTTATCAGTTCGGTCTCGTATCTCTTTATCTCCGTGACATCCCTTATAACTGAACAGAACAGGGTATGCCCGTCTATCTTAATAGGGAAGGAGTTGCTTTGTACTTTTCTCCTGTAAGGCGGTTCAAGCGATATGATCTCATGATCTGCTATGCTGTTGAATACCTCCGGTATCCTGAAATTTATGATGTCCTGTATATAGCTCCTTATCTTATCAGGATTCCTTTCCTCGGGAGGTGCCAGCCTGACCCTTATGTCGCTTATCTCGCGGTCAAGAGCCATCTCCGCTTTTATCCCGCTAAGATTTTCTGATCCTTTGTTCCAGATAACTATTTTCCCCTTTTCATCAAATACAATTATTGCATCGTATATCTGGTCGAGTATTTCCCTGAATTTGGTCTCGCTGTCTTTAAGAGCTTTTTCTATGTTTTTCCTTTCAGTGACATTCCTTGCGGCACAGGAACATCCCACTATATCATTGTTCTCGTTTCGTATGGGATCGATGAATAACTCATAAAAATCAACATTCACCTCACCGAAGGAATGAATAAATGACATAGACTCACCATTAAGGGCCCTGTCGAAACTATCCTTGAGAACAGCCCTGTCTTTTTCAACCGTAATGTAATCAAGCATATTTGTTCCTTCTTCAATACGGGCACCATAGGCAAAAAGCATTCCTTCATAATGTGCTTTGTTGTAGATGAGATATTTGTAACTGATGCTGAGGGAGAATATTATTGTGTCTCTCAGGCTTTCAATGCTTGAGGTAAGAAGTATTTTTGAACTTTGAAGAGTATCTTCCCTTAGTTTCTGCTCTGTCTCATCAATAACATTGGCCAGCCAGAAGGTCCTGTTATCCTCCTGTTTAAAGGGCCTGACAAGTGTTTTTACCGGGATGCGGTAACCCGACTTATGACGGAAAACAAGTTCAAATCCTTCAGGGGGTGCCTGGTTATTCAATGTGCGGGTTAAGGCATTATTAATATTTTCAATGTCATCCTCATGCCAGTATAAAAATGGCGGACACAGGCCAATGAGCTCATCAACCGACCAACCTACCAGGCGGCAAAAGGCCGAATTGACATAGACCTGTTTGCCCCGGTCATCCATCACTGCAATACCACTCGGCAGCGATTCCTCGAGTGCCTGCCTGAAACTCTTTTCGTCGTTTATCGATTTTTCAGTTTCCACTGAAACAAGATCCCTTATCTTTCTTCCGGAATCTCTCGTGTTGTTATCAGAATTTGCATTAAACATCTCAGTAGTTTTTAAATTTCTGTGAAAATTCGTAACATACGGATTGCATTTTGATCCGGTTCTTTCTTCAGCCTGATAATCTCTCTGTATATCAGGCAGCTACCTGGAAGAGATAGCCTAAATACCTGTTTGGGGGGATAAATTAAATTCGATCAATATCAGTGCCTGTCCACGACGCATGTTATATTGATTTTAATAAAACAGGTAAACAAGGAAAGTATCATTTTGGTTCATGGCTGCGGATGTTAAAATATTGTTGCATTGTTGAGCGTTCAGCTGCTTTCTTTTATTTATCAGGTGGCTGGTGTTCCTGCAGCTAAAAAATTTGATTTATCGTGCAGGAATATTTTAATTGGCTATTTTTGCTGAAAATTTAACTGACTACTATGTACAGAACGAACACTTGCGGTGAATTAGGCATTAAGGATACAGGAAAGGAAGTTGTCTTATGCGGATGGCTCCAGAAATCGCGCGACCTCGGGGGAATGACATTTATAGATCTCCGCGACAGGTACGGGATAACCCAGCTTGTTTTTAATATGGAAACTAACGGGGAGTTATGTGAAAAAGCCAGGAAGCTGGGACGCGAATATGTTATCCGGGCAACAGGACAGGTGAGGGAAAGAAGTAACAAGAACCTTAAGATACCCACCGGAGAGATCGAGATAGAGGTTAGTGAGATAAACATATTAAATAAGAGCGAGTTACCTCCTTTCACAATTGAAGAGGATACCGATGGAGGGGAAGAGTTAAGGATGAAATACCGTTACCTCGACCTTAGAAGGGCTCCTGTTAAGAATAATATTATCCTTCGTCACCGCGTGGCACAGGAGGTACGTAAGTACATGGATTCAGCCGGATTTATAGAAGTAGAAACACCGGTACTGATAAAATCCACTCCCGAAGGTGCACGCGATTTTGTTGTTCCTTCAAGAATGCAGCCCGGTACCTTCTATGCATTGCCACAGTCGCCGCAGACGCTCAAACAGCTTCTGATGGTAGCCGGTTTTGATAAATATTTCCAGATAGTCAAGTGCTTCCGCGATGAGGATCTGAGGGCCGACAGGCAGCCCGAGTTCTCCCAGATTGACTGCGAGATGTCGTTTGTCGACAGGGAAGACGTACTTAATACATTTGAAGGACTGGCAAAATATCTTTTCAGGCAGATAAAAGGGATTGAGTTCACGGAACCTTTTACCAGGCTTTCCTACAGCGAAGCAATGGAAAAGTACGGTTCTGATAAGCCCGACCTTAGATTCGGTATGATTTTCAATGATATTTCAGACGTCGTAAAGGGGCATGATTTCCCGGTTTTTGATTCGGCTGAATACGTAGGCTGCATCTGTGCTGAGGGCTGTGCTGCTTATACAAGGAAACAGCTTGACGAGCTGACAGAATTTGTAAAGAAACCCCAGGTAGGTGCCAGGGGACTGGTATATATGAAGTACAATGAGGATGGGTCATTAAAGTCATCGGTGGATAAATTTTATTCGCAGGAGGACCTTAAAAAATGGGCCGATACTACCGGGGCTAAACCTGGCGACCTGCTCCTTATACTTGCAGGAGAGAAAAAGACCACCCTGAATGCCTTGTCTGTACTTAGGCTGGAGATGGGCAATCGCCTTGGATTAAGAAAAAAAGATGTCTTCTGTCCATTGTGGGTACTCGATTTCCCCCTTGTGGAGTGGGACGATGAAGAACAAAGGTATTTTGCCATGCACCACCCGTTCACTTCTCCTGTTCCTGAGGATCTTCCTTTTATGAAAACAGACCCCGGCAGGGTTCGTGCCAATGCTTATGACCTTGTGATAAACGGCGTTGAGATCGGGGGCGGGTCAATAAGGATACATGATGAAGATGTCCAGAAGCAGATGTTCAAGGTACTGGGATTCAGCGATGAAGAAGCTTATGAACAGTTCGGGTTCCTGCTCGATGCATTTAAATACGGCGCTCCTCCCCATGGCGGTGTGGCCTTTGGCTTCGACCGCTGGGTGGCAATGTTTGGCGGACAGGATTCCATCCGCGATTTTATAGCATTCCCGAAGAATAACTCCGGACGTGATGTTATGCTTGATACACCATCGGCTATTTCAGACAAACAGCTTGCTGAATTACAGATAAAGACGGAGGTTAAAAAATAAACTCAGTTCTTTAGTTTCCAGTCTTGGTCTTGATAAGGATCACACCTCCATAGCCGCGTGATCCGTATATTGCTGCAGAGGATCCTTTGAGAACTTCAATTGATTTTACAACAGTTGGTGATATGTTGTCAATGTCAGTTGTAGGTACACCGTCAACAACAATTAATGCAGGGACATCTCCAAACATGTCTTTTGATGCCTGTAAAATAATCGATTTCCCATTTATCCTTACCCCGGTCACTTCTCTCTGGATCATGTCGTAGATTGACCTGTATGAGGCATATTTACTTTTAGAACCGTCGATTGTATTAATCTGGGTTGTGACGTTTTTCTTCTTAACAGTTCCATAACCAACACCCACACCTTCTTCACCATTATCCTGTCCGGCACTTGCCTGGTTCTCCTGGACAGCCGAAAAGGTAATATTTATTGTGTCTCTGCCTTCAATCGCTACTTCCTTAATACCGCTTCCAAAAGTAAAAACGCCTATTTTCTGAGCTGTCGGTTTAACTTTGATTTTATATTCCCCTTTTGCATTAGTCATGGAGTTGGTCTTCGCACCATCTATCATAATTATTGCATTAGAGATAGGAGCCTTGTTGGCATCTGTTACAGTTCCTTCAATAACTATTTTCTTGTTTTTTTTGCTCTTCTGAGCAGATACTGTTGCAATACAAAGTATTGATAACAGAGCAATGAATAAAATCTTGATTTTCATGGCAATATGTTTTTTAGTGTCAAATCAGCGTGAATAGTACAGGATCATTTCTTTATGGTTCCAGGTGGTTATAACATGATTCTTTAAACTTTCATATGGCAGGAAATTTAAAGACCAGTTAAAGAGCCACAAAAATCACGCCATTATTAATTCTTTATCCTTCCAATTTATTGCAAGTCAGAATGCAAGTTACATCTAAGCAGCGAAATGAGCAAATGTGAAATGTTAAATAATGTTACCGATGAGTGTTGCAGATGTCGATCTTTCAATCATTACATTTACGTATTCTCCCTTAATATGACCCGCTGCAGGAAAAACAACAACTTTATTCTGGGAAGTTCTTCCGGAAAGATTGTCATCCGACCTTTTTGAAAATCCTTCAATGAGTACTTCATGTACCTTACCGATATCATTCTTTTTCGACCGTGCCGACAGCCTGTTTTGAAGGGCTATCATTTCATTGAGTCTGGAAGCTTTTATTTCTTCAGGCACATCATCCTTGTATTTCCTTGCAGCCTTGGTGCCCGGTCGTTCGCTGTACCTGAACATATATGCAAAATCAAAACCAACCCATTCCATGAGTGACAATGATTCTTTATGATCTTCATCAGTCTCTGTACAGAAGCCAGTTATCATGTCTGTTGAAAGTGCACAGCCGGGTATAATCCGTTTAACAGCTTCCACCCGTTCCATATACCACTCCCTGGTATAGTCGCGGTTCATCAGCTTAAGGATCCTGCTGCTTCCGCTCTGGGCAGGAAGGTGTATGTGTTTGCATATGTTACTGTGTTCTGCCATAGTATAAAGAAGTTCATCGGAAATGTCCTTGGGATGAGATGTTGAGAACCTTACCCTCAGTCCCTTGTCGATTGCAGCCACCCTGCTGAGGAGTCCGGCGAAACCGAGCGGGCTTCCTGTCCCCTTCCAGTTATATGAATCGACATTCTGGCCCAGCAGTGTGACTTCCCTGTAGCCCATGCTGTAAAGCTCATTTACCTCTCTTAATACTGAATCAGGGTTACGGCTTCTTTCCGCTCCCCTTACATAGGGCACCACACAATATGCGCACATATTATTACATCCTCTCATTATGGATACAAAGGAAGAAACGCCGTTCTTATCCATCCTAACCGGCGATATGTCGGCATAGGTCTCTTCCCGCGAAAGCAGGACATTAACTGCCTTATGACCCGATTCCGCCTCTTCAACAAGCAACGGAAGCTGCCTGTATGCATCCGGTCCGGCAACAATGTCCACCAGTTTTTCCGTTTCAAGGAGCTGCTCCTTAAGGCGTTCCGCCATGCAGCCTATGACTCCTATTTTTAATCCGGAATTCCCTTTCTTAAGATGTTTTATAGCTTTCAGTCGCCCCCAGATACGCTGCTCGGCATTATCCCTTATTGAACATGTGTTTATAAGGATGAGTCCTGCATCTTCAATCTTATCGGTTGTTTCATATCCCGATCCCGAAAGGATGGATGCCACTACCTCACTGTCTGCAACATTCATCTGGCATCCGTATGTTTCTATATATACTTTCTTACTCATTATTATTGTCTCTTAGTCTCTTCTCAGTCTCTTCGTCCCTTCACCTAAAATCAACCCACCCCCGGCCCCTCCAGGGCGGGGAGTCAGGAGTTCAGGTCCCTTCGCCTCTTCAGTCTTTCTTTTTCACTGCGGCACAAATCTATGAAGTATCAAAGAATTATTTAAATTTGCATCAATAAATTTAATATTAAGAGTATGTCAGGTCATAACAAATGGTCAACAATTAAAAGAAAGAAAGGTGCAAACGACGCCAAGAGAGGTAAGATTTTTACCAAAATTATTAAGGAGATAATTATCGCAGCCAGGGAAGGCGGGGGGGATCCCGATTCCAATGCCCGACTGAGACTTGCCGTTCAGAATGCCAAAGGGGCCAACATGCCTAAAGATAACATAGAGAGGGCCATTAAAAAGGCAGTGGGAGCAGATGCTGAGAATTATATCGAGACATCCTTCGAAGGATATGGTCCGGGTGGCATTGCAATTTTTGTAGAATGTCTTACCGACAACAATAACAGGACTGTAGCCTCGGTACGTGCTGCGTTTAACAAGCACGGAGGTAACCTGGGAACAAATGGTTCACTGAGCTTTCTTTTTGAAAGGAAAGGTGTTTTCACCGTTTCGTACGAAGGATCAAACCTTGAAGAGCTTGAGCTTGAGATGATCGATGCAGGTGCTGAAGATTTCGAGGTTGAAGGTGATTCCATAACAGTGACATGTGCTAAGGAAGATTTCGGTAGTGTAAACAGGAAGCTGAATGACCTGGAAGTGGAAATAGAGGAAGCCGGCTTAAAACGAATACCCAATGACACCAAGGAGCTCGATGTTGATACGGCAAGAAAGGTTCTGAAGCTGGTTGATATCCTTGAAGACGATGATGATATCCAGGCAGTTTATCATAACCTTGAAATGACAGAGGAGCTGGAAGCTGCCTTGGAATAATTCAGGTGTATCTAAATAATCCTTTATGAAAAGGCTGATACCCTTAGTGGTTATTATTGTATTGTTTTCATCATGCAGGAAAAGCAAAGATTCCGGTGATTTCATCAGGGAGAAAAGCTTTGGAAGCGGATCTGCTTTGTTCATTACATCAACGAATGATTCCGGGCTCGTAGCATGCGGTAGCTCCGACGGCAGACCACTGCTTGTAAGACTTGATAATTCCTTTTCCACCATGCTTGAAGTATCTGATGGTGAGGCAGGGACATTCAGTTCGGCTTTGTTCGATACAACAGGATATGTAACAGGAGGTAACAGCGGGGGAGATATCCTCCTGTGCCGTTACAGCAGAACAGGAAGGCAGTTATGGAGAAAAACAATCGATGCAGGTTACAGCATAGGTCTGACAAGGATATTTAATACAGGTTCAGGCAATATACTGGCTGTTTGTTCCGCAGGTTACGATTCAGTCAGCTCAGGAGCATCCGGATTGTATTTTGTAAGACTCGATACTACAGGGGTAATCCTATCGGAAGTTAACATACCTTCCGCCTCATTTATTGCAGCCGGTGATGCTGCTCTCGATGCTAACGGGAATATTTACCTGGCAATCACAAGGAAAGAAGAAGGGGCAAAGCCTGTTGCTGCTGTTGCTAAACTGGATGAGCAGTACCAGAAACTCTGGGAAACAGACCTTTATAACAACCCGGCATTCAGCGCTTCGGCCAGGGGTATTATGCTTGATCCTTATGGGAATGTATATGTTACAGGGGGCACTGAAGTTGCTGCATCAGGAGGGACACTCAGCAATTCTTTTGCCGTATCGCTCGATAATGGCGGGATGATAAGGGACAACTGGAAGAAATACCCGGAAGAGGTAAATGAAGGGGTTGCCCTGTTGCCTGATGCTTCAGGCAATATACTTGTGCTTAACAGGAATTGCTTTGTTGTGAGTGTTTTGGGAGCAGATGACGGATCATCACTTGACAGGATCCGGATATTCAGCCTTTGTTACCCGGATAATACCGATGCCTTTGGTACATCTTTTGCTCTGTCGGGCAATAACATAATGGTTGCCGGGTCGCTGGGAGGCAATTTTTTCACAGGTCTGAAATCAACCCGGTAACAGCCAGTGACACTATAAAGTAATAAAACAGTTGAATCTGTTTTTTTAATGCCGGCTAAATATTATTTTTGCGCCATGATAAGGAAGCTATTTTTGTTATCTGTATTTCTGGGGGTTTTTACTGCGACTGGTTCTGCCCAGGCATTTATCAGCACTGCAAACCTGTTTAAGAGGCCTGTGACCGGATACAATACAGGAATGCTTAATATAATCCAGAACAAGGGTATTGACTCCCTGATCAGCCGGTATATTATGGTCAATAATGAACTGCGTGTTGAGAACGATCATTACGGTATGCCAGGCTTCAGAATTCAGATCTTCAACAGTTCCACAAGAAATGCCAGGGAAGAATCTTACAAGACGATGGCAGAGTTTATAAGCAAGTTTCCTGATGTTAAAGCCTATGCCCTTTATGCCCAGCCAGGCTGGTTTAAGGTCAGGGTTGGCGATTTCCGGACAAAGGCAGAGACCATTAAATTGTTCCTGGCTGTCAGCAAGGTCTATCCTGATTCATATATAGTCCCCGATTTTATTAATTTCCCCGATCTGATTAAAAAATAATTATGAGTGATAGTATAAAACACGAATGCGGCATTGCAATGATAAGGTTGCGTAAGCCGATGGAGTTTTATATTGAGAAATACGGTACATGGAACTACGGTCTCCAGAAAATGTACCTGATGATGGAAAAGCAGCACAACAGGGGGCAGGACGGAGCCGGACTCGCCGGCATTAAAATGGAAGTCCCCGTCGGTAACAGGTATATCTACCGGCAACGCTCAAACCTTGCAAATCCGATAAAGGAGATTTTTGGCTATATCTACGGGGATATAGAAAAATATAAGACACTGCATCCCGGCGACTTTAATAATCCGCGATTTATTAAGGAGAAGGTCCCGTTTGCCTGCGACATATATCTTGGTCACCTGAGGTATGGAACATATGGTAATTACAATATAGATTATGTTCATCCCGTAAGCCGTGAGAACAACTGGAAATCGAAGAACCTTGTCATGGCAGGAAATTTTAATCTTACCAATGTTGGTGAGGTATTCAGCAGCCTTGTCGAACTGGGACAGAATCCTGTTGATTTCTCAGATACCGTTACAATACTCGAAAATGTCGGTCATCGTCTTGATGAGGAAAATGAAAGACTGTTCCGTAAGTTCAAGGATGAAGGATATTCGAAAAAAGAAATATCACCACTTATTGAACGTGACCTTGATGTGGCATCGGTACTCAGGAAAGCCAGCCGTAACTGGGACGGAGGATATGCAATGGCAGGCATGGTAGGGCACGGAGATGCCTTCGTGATGAGAGATCCGGCCGGGATACGCCCTGTATATTATTACATGGACGATGAGGTTGTTGTAGTGGCTTCCGAACGTCCTGTCATCCAGACAATATTTAATGCAGCCTACAACGATGTTATTGAACTGCCTGCTGCCGGGGCACTGATCATTAAGAAATCGGGCGACGCATGGGTGGAAAAGATAAGGGAAGAAGCTGAACCCCGAAAATGCTCTTTTGAAAGGATCTACTTCTCAAGAGGTACCGATTCAGACATCTACAGGGAAAGGAAAAAGCTTGGCGAACTGCTTACCACAAAGGTACTTAAGTCTGTCGATTTTGATCTCGACCATACTGTGTTTTCATATATACCAAATACTGCAGAGAGTGCTTTCTACGGACTTATTAAAGGTGTGGAGGATTATCTCAACCAGGTTAAAGTCGATCATATACTCAGCAGGGGAAAATACCTTACCAGGGAAGAACTTGAAAAAATTATTCAGCAGCGTCCCCGGGTCGATAAGATTGCCGTAAAAGACGCCAAGTTAAGGACTTTTATTTCGGAGGACAAAGGACGTGATGACCTTGTAGGCCATGTTTATGATGTAACATATGGTGTGATAAGGAAAGATGTTGATTACCTCGTTGTTATTGACGATTCCATTGTCCGTGGCACTACCCTTCGAAAAAGTATCATCAGGATTCTTGACAGGCTGAGCCCAAAAAAGATAGTAGTAGTGTCATCTTCTCCGCAGATCAGGTATCCCGATTGTTACGGGATCGATATGGCCAAGCTTGGTGATTTCATTGCTTTCAGGGCAGCTATTGAACTTCTGAAGGATAACGGTGAGGAACAGGTAATTAAGAATGTCTATAAGGAAGCTCTCTCTGAACTTGAAAAGCCTGTTGAGCAGATTCGTAATGTTGTCAGGGAAATATACAGGCCTTTTACGGCCGAACAGGTTTCAGCCAAAATATCATCAATGCTCAAATCGCAGGAGATAAAATCGGAAGTTGAAATAGTGTTCCAGTCTGTTGAGGGTTTGCACGAAGCGTGCCCTGGACACCTGGGCGACTGGTATTTTACGGGAGACTACCCCACACCAGGTGGTAATAAGGTTGTAAACCAGTCTTACATAAATTATATAGAAGGCAGAAATATAAGGGCTTACTGATTCTGATGGGAGAACCAGGTTATCTCGAAATCTTTTTTGTATGAAGCAAGATGCCTGTTGATCTTTTCAACATAAATGTCTTTCAGGGTAATCATTATCCCTGTCTCTTCCACATTTCCGAATTTATGGTTGATAAATGTTCCGAATGTCCTCATTGTTGGTGAAAGGTTCATATATGCATTTATCAGAGGCGGGATATTCTCGTTCAGATTCCTTACTTCTCTCGATAATGTCTTATAATCTTCCTTGTATCTTCTTCCTGTAAAGATCGTTTTCATTTCATCATAGTGAAGGTCGATGTCGGCAGGTTCAATGGGGGTTACCATGTTATCAGGATCGCTGAAATGTTTCCTGAGGAAATAAAGGATCATGTTTCTCGCTTTCTGGTTAAAGTGAGTATACATTGTTACTTTACCGAAAAGATATTTAAGATGGTGGTTATCAATCACTATAGCTCCAAGGCCATCCCATAGATTATCAAGAGCATACAGACTCTTCCTTCCCTTGGCCCTGCTCTGGTAATCGGGATGCACAAAGGAACGGCCCAGTTCCATCAAATGAGGATAATACTTAGAAAGAAATTTGTCGGAAAAATGAAAATAGGCTGAAGATGCAAGCTTTGTAATATCACAAATAGTACAGCCTTTTTCCGGGAAATAAAAACGGTAGCCACCAATGATTTCCTTGCTGTCGGGATCCCATACTATCAGCTGTTTCTGAGGATCAACACCGGCAGTATCGAATTCATCGATGTCAATCTCCTTGCCCGTTCCTCCTCCTGCATGACGGAATGTAATCTCCCTGACCCTTCCCACTTCATGCATGAGGGCAGGAGAGTTGTTGTTGTCGAAGATATAAACTTCGTTGTTGCCATTGTTCGTTCTCCTCAGAAGCTTGTCCGGAGTTAATTCAGCAATGACTTGATCTCTTGGTAATGCAGCAACAATAGGTTTCATTGATTTTGACGTGGATGGAACTTACGTTACGTATAATTTCCTCAAAAAATATCCCGCAAGTTACTTATTTTTTTAATTGCTTGTTTATCCGGCAATAAATGAATTAAGCTCGTATGATTTAGCTTTAACCCATTGTGCCCATTCAACAGGAGTCTTTGACCTGTCAAATGTCTCCCATGGTATCACATCTCCAAAAACAAGAACAATTTCTTTGTCTTTCTGCCTGAACATCTCATCGGCAAGGTAAAGCATCTCTATATTTGCTTTCAGCCCCAGCCCTTTGCGAATATTGGCAAGATTATAAAAGAAATTTGAATTTCTCCCTGAGAAATATGCGGGAATGATGTCACGCTTATGTTGAACAGCTTTAGTTATGAAGCTCTTCTGCCATGTCAGGTCGCAAATGACCCCACGGCGTTTTCTTGAGCATAAACCGGCTGGAAAATATAGTATCTGGTCGTCGGAGGCATAGGCCTCTTCAATGCTTTTTGCAGCACTTCTGCCCTGGGCCCCGTGCTTGTTGACAGGAAGAAAGATACCCGACATATTTTCAATATGTGTCAGTATATCATTAACCGGGAACCTGATCTGATCATAATGTTTCGCAAGCTCATGGATGAATACAAGTCCGTCGAGACCTCCCAGCGGATGGTTGGAAACGAAAATATACCTGCCTTTTTCCGGCAGTTTTTCAAGTCCCAGTACCTTGTACCTTATACTGAAATGGTTAAGACCGGCATCGATAAGATCAGCATTCCTCAGGTGACCGTAAAGACCCAGGAATTCATTCAATTCGTCCTGGTGAACTATCCTTTTCAGGTAACTTATCAGAAAACCGGGTACAGCTTTTGCAAGTGATGGATTTTTTGCAAACAGCACCTTTTCTACATCTATTTGTGCAGGATCCTTTGTTTCTGATTTTCCTGGCATGTGTTGTTGAGTGTTTAAATACAAATCCGGCTCAAAATTACAAAAATAATCAGGTAATGGTAAATCATTGGCTGTCCTAAAATTACCCTGAGGCATTCAATCACTTTGTCTCCTCCAGCTGCCGGCAGGTGCAGGCCACTCTGACGCTGTCGGTCAGGGCAGGCCTCCATGGCGTTTGTCAGCACCGCTGGCACAGGGGTTTTCAACCCGGTAACCACTGTTTCTTTATTTCAGCAGGGCCGTCATCCCAACAGGGGCTTTTGCTTAACCAGTGGCGCTTTCTTACCTGTAAGAAACACTTGAATCTTCCTGAAATCTCCATGTAATCAGCAAAAGTTATCAACAACAAATTAAAAAAAGTGGAGCAAAGTGGAGCGAAGTGGATATTTTTTATTTATTTTAGCCTTTTAATAAGATTTCCGGATATGGCCACATTCATAGGTGATTACACGTGCAAAGTGGATGTCAAAGGGCGGCTTATATTGCCTGTGGCATTCAAAAAGCAGATGCCTGCTGACGCACAGGATCATTTTGTGGTACGTAAGGACATATTCGAAAACTGCCTTGTTCTTTATTCGATAGAAGACTGGAACAGGCAGCTCGACAAGATAAGAAAGAGGATCAATCCGTACAACCGCGAACATAACATGTTCCTGCGAAATTTCTTTAAAGGGACGGCCGAACTTACACTTGATGGCAATAACCGGCTGTTGATACCTAAAAGGCTGATGGATCAGATAGGGGCAGGCAGGGATGTTGTGCTGGCCGGTCAGGACGGAAGGATAGAAATATGGGCGGCAGATACCTATGACAGGATAGATATGCCTGCTGAAGATTTTGCCAACCTGGCTGAGAAACTGATGGGTGGAAGTATAAATGAGCCTGATATATAATGGTCTACCATATTCCAGCATTGCTCAAAGAGAGTATTGACGGGCTGAATATAAAGCCCGGGGGGATATATGTTGACGTTACGTTCGGGGGAGGAGGACATTCGATGGAGATACTGAAGCGTTTGAATAAGGGAAGGCTGATTGCTTTTGATCAGGATGAGGATGCCGGGGCTAATGTGCCTGACGATGAAAGAATCATCTTCCTGAACCAGAATTTTCGTTTCCTGAAAAACAACCTGAGGTTTATCGGCATCAATTCCGTCAATGGTCTTATAGCTGACCTGGGGGTCTCTTTTCACCAGTTCGATGAACCTGAAAGGGGATTTACATTCAGGCAAGATGCTTTTCTGGACATGAGGATGAACAAGAAAAGCGGATTAACAGCTGCTCAACTGCTCAATTCGCTGGAGGAAAAAGAGCTGGCCGATATTTTCTACAGGTACGGTGAATTGCATAATTCACGCAGGATAGCCAGGGAGATAGTGGCTTTGCGCCTGGTAAAACCTGTGGAGAAAGTAAATGATATTACAGCAATACTCGACAAACTTGCTCCGGCACGGCAGGAGCACAAATTCTATGCAAGGGTGTTTCAGTCCTTAAGAATAGCTGTCAATCATGAGATGGATTATCTAAAGGAAATGCTGGAACAATCGCTTGAGATGCTTGACTGCGGGGGCAGACTGGTTGTTATAACTTACCATTCACTGGAAGACAGGATAGTGAAGAATTTTATGAAGACCGGCAATTTTGAAGGGGAGGAAGAAAAGGATTTTTACGGAAATGTAAAAACTCCTTTCAGGATCATCAGCAGGAAGGGCATAACACCAGGAGAGAAAGAGATAGCGAGTAATAACAGGGCAAGAAGTGCAAGGTTAAGAATAGCAGAAAAGATCTGATTTATGGCCGATAAAAAGGGAAATAAGGCTAAGGATGCGAAAAACGGCAGTTTTATGAAAGAATTGCTGAGCGGAAGTATGGTCTCTGAGAAGATCATACTTAAGAATCTCGGGTATATTGCTTTCATTACCCTGCTTGCCGCCCTTTATATAGCTAACAGGTTTCATGCTGAAAAAATAACAAGAGAGACAACAAAGCTTCAGAAAGAGGTAAAGGATCTGCGGGCCGAGTCGCTTTCAACATCGGCCGACCTTATGTATGTAAGCCGTCAATCGGAAGTTGAAAGGATGATAAAACAGAAAGGGCTCAACCTTGAAGAGTTAAAAACGCCCCCGTATAAGTTGTTGGTCAATAAATAGAAACCAGGTATATGGCAGTGAGGGATGAAATAGTATGGCGCAGCGGCATTGTATATTTTGCAATTGCCCTGCTTGCTGTTGCCCTCCTGGTCCGTATACTTATTCTTCAGTATGTTCAGCACAATAAATGGGCGGCCATGAGCGAAAAATATGTTTTCAAAACAGCCGAGATTCCTGCAAACCGTGGTGATATACTTACAGACGATGGTCGTCTGCTGGCCAGCTCGGTTCCTTATTACACGATATATATGGATACACGCAGCACCGGTATGTCGGGCACTACATGGTCGAAAGGAATAGATGGTCTCTCGGCCGGATTATCGCGGCTGCTGGGCGAACGTTCTGCTGCCGGCTGGAAAGCACTGGTAAGTGATGCCAGGAGAAAAGGCGACCGTTATTTTCTCATCAAACGCAGGGTCGATTATGAGACACTGAAGAATCTTAAGGAACTTCCTATTTTCAGGGAAGGAAGATATAAAGGCGGCCTTGTGGCCCAGGTGGAAAACCGGAGGATTCTTCCTAATGATGACCTTGCTGCCCGGACAATAGGTTATGTGAGTGCAGGTGATGAAGCCAACAGGGTAGGTATTGAAGGAGCTTTTGATAAAGATCTGTCAGGAAGAAACGGTGTGGCTGTAGAACAACGTCTTACAGGAGGTGACTGGATAATGGTCGATGGCCCCAACAGTGTTGACTCGAGAGATGGCGATGATGTTGTTACGACAATTGATGTAGATCTCCAGGATGTGGCTACAACAGCATTGCTTAACCAGCTGAGAAAAAACAACGCTGATCATGGCTGTGCTGTTTTAATGGAAGTGGCCACAGGCGATATAAAAGCTATAGCCAACCTCGACCTGGGATCGGATGGCGATTACCACGAAGCTTATAACTATGCCGTTGGTGAGAGTACGGAGCCCGGTTCAACATTCAAACTGCCGGCTCTTATGGCCGCCCTTGAAGACGGAGTGATTGACACCGGCGATGTGGTGGATACAGGCGACGGTACCGTAAAATTTTATAACAAGGTAATAAGGGATACAAAAGAGGGTGGTTATGGAAAACTGACAGTAAAACAGGTATTTGAGAAATCGTCTAATGTCGGGACCTCCAAGCTTATTTACGAGCACTATAAGGATAATCCGAAAGAATTTGTTAACCGCCTGTATGCCATGAGGCTTAATGAAAAACTGGGCCTGCAGATAAAAGGAGAGGGTACGCCTCTTATAAGATACCCGGGCGATAAGTTATGGTCCGGCCTTTCACTTCCTATGATGTCGCATGGTTATGAGGTGGAGCTTACTCCTTTGCAGATTCTTACCTTCTATAATGGCGTGGCAAACGACGGCAGGATGATGAAGCCGCGATTCGTGACGTCAATTCTTCATAACGGTCGCGTGGTAAAAAGCTTTGAACCAGAGGTTATAATCAATTCCATAGCTTCAAAGTCAACAATAAGGAAGGCTAAGAAAATGATGGAAGGTGTTGTTGAACATGGCACGGCTACTAACCTGAAAAATGCAGATTACAGGATCGCAGGAAAAACAGGAACTGCCCAGATAGCCCAGGGAAAGAGCGGTTACCGCCAGGGCCCAAGAATGCTGTACCAGGCTTCTTTTGTGGGATATTTCCCGGCAGAGAATCCTTTATATTCATGTATCGTGGTGGTTAACTCGCCATCTAACGGGGTTTATTATGGTAACGTGGTTGCCGGGACAGTATTTAAGGAGATTTCGGACAGGGTATATGCTACAAGATTTTTCCGCGACTATAAACTTGAAAACAAGGATGTGGATCCTTCATACCCGGAAGCCGGAAACGGTTACAGGGCCGATATAAATGAGGTTCTTAAGAACCTTGATGCTACATACAGGCGTACATCAAACAAGGAATGGGTGAAAACAAGGGAGAGTGGAGACACAATCCGTCTTGCTGCTGTTGATGAGGAACCAGGTCTTGTCCCTGATGTAAGAGGCATGACATTAAGAGACGCCCTGTATCTCCTCGAGAGTAGGGGACTGAGGGTCAGGATAAACGGAAAAGGAAAGGTAATGAGACAGTCACCGGCACATGGGGCCAGATACTCAGGCAACACCGTGGTGACTCTTGATATGAATCTTTAAGATGAGAAAGCTTGATGACATACTGGTGAACGTAGATATTGTTTCTGTAACAGGAGAGACAGGCAGGGATATCTTATCTGTTGAATTTGATTCAAGAAAGGTGTCTGAAGGAGCTCTTTTTGTGGCCGTTAAGGGATATGTTGCTGACGGTCATGAATATATAGCAGATGCCATCCGCTCTGGTGCCGTTGCTGTTATCTGCGAGATTATGCCTGAAAACCCGGATGATAATATTTGCTGGATAAAGGCCGCAGATTCTGCCAGGGCTCTCGGGCAGGTTGCTTCCAACTTTTTTGGTAATCCTTCATCCTCACTTAAACTTGTGGGTGTTACAGGAACAAACGGGAAGACAACTATTGCCACGCTTCTTTATAACATGTTCACCGGGCTCGGGTACAAGAGCGGTCTGTTTTCGACTGTCTGTAACTATGTAGGAAACAGGGAATACCCGGCAACCCATACAACACCTGATCCGGTAAAACTGAACAGCCTGCTTGCAGGGATGGTGGAGGCAGGATGTGATTATGCTTTTATGGAGGTGAGTTCTCATGCATCTGACCAGCAGCGTATTGCAGGACTTACCTTTGCCGGTGGGGTGTTTACAAACCTCACCCACGATCATCTCGATTATCATAAGACTTTCGATAACTACCTGGCAGCTAAAAAGAAATTTTTCGACGGACTGCCTGCTAATGCTTTTGCCCTTGTCAATGCTGACGACAGGAATGGAATGGTCATGTTACAGAACTGCAATGCAGCCCGATATACTTTTTCAGTAAGATCGATGGCTGATTTCAGATGCAATATTATAGAACAGGGATTTGAGGGGATGCAGTTGCGTATAAGCGATACTGATGTATGGACAAGGTTCGTAGGTGATTTCAATGCATCGAACCTGCTGGCAGTTTACGCGGTATCAGTACTTCTTGGCGCTTCTCATAATGAGATACTTACAGTACTGAGTGATCTGCATCCTGTTGCAGGCAGGCTGGAGGTAATAAAATCTCCCGGGGGGGTATCAGGGATAGTTGATTATGCTCATACACCTGATGCTCTTGTAAATGTGATTGATACAATAAATAAGATAAGGGAAGATAATGTAAAGCTTATTACAGTTGTGGGTGCGGGTGGCGACAGGGACAGGACTAAAAGGCCAAAAATGGCTGCAATAAGTGCTGAAGGCAGTTCAAGGGTTATTCTGACATCCGATAATCCCAGGACAGAAGATCCTGAAAAGATACTTGATGATATGGAAACAGGGCTGTCGCCGGATCTGAAAAATAAGGTCGTAAGGATAAGCGACAGGAGATCAGCCATAAAAACTGCTGTTATGATGGCTGAAAAAGGTGATGTGATCCTCGTTGCAGGTAAAGGTCATGAGACCTATCAGGATATAATGGGTGTCAGGTACCATTTTGACGACAGGGAGGAATTGAGAAATGCATTCTTACAGAAATAATATGGAAAACGATGCTTTATTATCTGTTTAAATATTTACATACACTGAATGTACCCGGAGCAGGTGTCTTTAATTATATCTCGTTCCGTTCGGCCATGGCTGTAATCACATCCCTGATTATTTCTCTGCTTATCGGTAAGAGAATAATCCGGATGCTTCAAAAAAAACAGGTTGGAGAAGTTGTAAGGAACCTTGGACTGGAAGAACAGTATAAAAAAGAAGGTACTCCGTCGATGGGCGGAATTATAATACTGGCATCAATTATTGTACCCACTCTTTTGTTTGCACGGCTCGATAATATTTATATCATACTGATGCTGATAACCACTGTCTGGCTTGGCCTGATAGGATTTCTCGATGACTATATCAAGATTTTTAAAAGGAATAAGGAGGGGCTTGCCGGCAGGTTCAAGATACTAGGGCAGATAATCCTGGGTGTAATAGTAGGGCTGACTCTTTTCCTGAGTCCACAGGTAAGAGTAGTTGAGAAGGTAAACGTGGAAAACCTGACCATGAAGGACAGGCAGGAGATAGCACAAACTTCGGTCAGTATTCCTTTACACGGGGAAATCAACATGGAGAGAAAATCAACAAAGACGACAATACCATTTATTAAGAATAATGAATTTGATTATGCATGGCTTGTTTCCTTTATCAATCAGGCACACAGGAGACCATTTGCATGGATAGTTTTTGTGGTAATTGTGATATTCATTGTTGCCGCCGTGTCAAACGGCGCAAACCTTACAGATGGCCTTGACGGACTTGCGACGGGTACATCAGCCATAATCGGTACTGCCCTTGGCATACTGGCTTACCTGTCGAGTAACCTGATCTATGCCGGGTACCTTAATATCATGTATATACCTGCTACCGAGGAGCTTGTGATATTTGCAAGCGCCTTCATAGGAGCCACAATCGGGTTCCTTTGGTATAACTCATACCCGGCACAGGTTTTCATGGGTGATACAGGCAGCCTAGCCCTGGGGGGTATAATTGCAGTCTTTGCCGTAATAATAAGAAAGGAACTGCTCATTCCATTGCTTTGCGGGATCTTTCTTGTTGAAAATCTTTCGGTTGTTCTCCAGGTATCCTGGTTTAAAAGAACAAAAAGAAAGTTTGGTGTTGGAAGGAGAATATTCCTTATGGCTCCCCTTCATCATCATTACCAGAAAAAGGGCTATCCTGAACCTAAGATAGTAACAAGGTTCTGGATAGTGGCTATAATACTGGCAGTGTTAAGTATAGTAACACTTAAGATCAGGTGATAAAATGAAAAAGAAACTGGTCATACTGGGGGCAGGAGAAAGCGGGACAGGTTCAGCTGTGCTGGCTCAAAAGCATGATTATGACGTTTTTGTGTCAGACAATGGGGCTATTAACAGTGATTACAGAAAAATACTTGAAGAGCATAATATAAGGTTTGAGGAGGGTTCGCATAATGAAGAAATAATTCTTGCGGCAGACGAAGTGATTAAGAGCCCGGGGATACCAGAGCATGCCCCTGTAGTGAAAAAGATCCGGGGAAAAGGAATACCGGTGGTGTCAGAAATAGAATTTGCCGGAAGATATGCCAAAGGCATAAAGATATGTGTAACAGGAAGCAATGGAAAGACAACCGTTACCAACCTCATCTACCATATGCTGACAAAAGCACAGAAGAGAGTGGCCATGACAGGAAATGTGGGAAATAGCTTTGCCATGGCGGTAGCAGAAGGCTGTTACGATTATTATGTTATAGAATTAAGCAGTTTTCAGCTTGACGGTATGTACGATTTCCGTGCAGATATAAGCATACTTATGAATATTACTCCTGACCATCTCGACAGGTATGACTATAATCTTCAAAGCTATATCGATTCCAAGTTCAGGATAGTCAGGAACCAGGGAAGCTCGGATTGCTTCATCTACTGGGACGGTGATCCGATAATACGTAAAGAGTTGTCGAAGCGCGACCCGGTGATGAGACTCCTCCCTTTTTCGGATGAGAAAGCCGATGGCATGGCTGCCTATGTAGATAATGATGAAATAATTATTGATTACCATAATAAAACCAACCTTATGACCATACATGAACTGGCACTAAAGGGCCGTCACAACACCTACAACTCAATGGCTGCTGCCATTGCCGGTAAAGTTCTGAGCATCCGGAAGGAGGTTATCAGGGAAAGTCTGTCGGATTTCCAGGGTGTGGAACACCGGCTTGAACCGGTAATAACTGTTTGCGGCATAAATTTCATTAATGATTCCAAGGCGACTAATGTCAATTCGACATGGTATGCCCTGGAATGCATGGAAAACAGTATTGTGTGGATAGTCGGAGGTATCGACAAGGGTAATGACTATTCGGAACTTTTCCCCCTGGTGGAGAAAAAAGTCAGGGCTATTGTCTGTCTTGGCAAGGACAATACGAAAATTGTGGAGGCCTTCAGGGATAAGGTACCGACAATTGTAGAGACTTCATCAATGGAAGAGGCAGTCAGGTCTTCATACTACCTGGCAAGGAAAGGTGAGACCGTATTATTATCACCTGCCTGTGCCAGTTTTGACCTTTTCAGGAACTATGAGGACAGGGGCCGCCAGTTTAAGGCGGCAGTGAGAAATCTGTAAAAATAAACATGATGCAACAGGGCTGGCTTACAAAAACATTCAAAGGAGATAAGGTTATATGGGGTCTTATAGTGCTCTTTATGATCTATTCCTTACTTGCTGTATACAGCTCATCTGTGGGTGTGGCCTTTATGAAATACGGTGGTAATACCACGTATTTTCTCAGGAGCCAGTTTTTTATGCTTGCTCTCAGCCTTGTGATTATCGTCGTGGTGCATTACCTGCCATACAGGATCTATTCCGCCATGGCTGGTATTATTCTTATAGTAGCGGTTGGACTGCTTGTTCTTACCCTGGGTTTTGGTTCACGGGTAAATGAAGCTACCCGGTGGCTTGTCATCCCGGGTACAGGTTTCAGGCTTCAGACGTCAGATGTAGCTAAGGTGGCGCTTGTAATTTACCTGGCCAGGTCGCTGGCCAAATACCAGGATGAACTTAATAATTTCGTACTTGTAACGAAGTATTTTATGTTCCCTGTTGCTGTGATCTGCGGTCTTATACTGCCCGAAAACCTGTCAACAGCACTTATGGTCTTTGCCATTAGTATGATCATTTTATTTATCGGCAGGGTGCCTTTCAGGTTCCTTCTGGCATATTTAGGAATGGCCGTTGTTGCCGTAATACTTTTCGCTATGTTGCTGGCAGCGGTTAAAAAAGGCAACAGAGTAGAGGTATGGAAAAACAGGATAGAGAATTTTGTAAGCGGGAAAGCAGATCCGGATGGCGATTACCAGTCAAACCAGGCAAAAATCGCTATATCGACAGGCGGGCTGTTTGGAAAAGCCCCCGGGAAAAGCACCCAGCGTAATATGCTACCTCAGTCTAATTCAGATTTTATTTTTGCGATAATAACAGAGGAATACGGGTTGCTTTTAGGAGCTGTCCCGCTAATACTGGCTTACATGATTTTGCTTTTCAGAGGTATAACTATAGCCAAGAAATGTGAGACAGCTTTTCCTGCATTTCTTGTCCTCGGACTTATCGTTATGATAGTTGTCCAGGCTATGCTGAATATGTTGGTGGCTGTCGGACTATTCCCCGTTACCGGGCAGACACTTCCGATGGTAAGCTGGGGAAGGACCTCTGTGTTAATGATGAGTTTTTCGCTGGGAGCCATACTGAGCGTCAGCAGGGTGGTGAATGCCCGTATACGTAATGAAGAGCTTCCCGATGAGGAATTATCTGATGAAGGAGATAAGATATATGAACCGGCAAAGACATAAAAGGATAATAATCAGCGGTGGCGGTACAGGAGGACATATCTTCCCTGCCATTTCCATTGCCAATGCTCTCAGGAAAATTGATCCGGGGATCGATATCCTCTTTGTGGGTGCGGAGGGCAGGATGGAAATGGAGAAGATACCTGCTGCGGGTTATAAAATAATAGGCCTGCCTGTAGCCGGTATCCAGAGAAGCCTTTCCCTTAAAAACATTAAAGTGCTTTTCAAGCTGTTGAAGAGCCTCAGGCTTGCAAAAAAAGTTATAAAGGATTTCGATCCTGATGTAGTTGTGGGAGTAGGAGGATATGCCAGCGGACCTGTTCTCAGAAAGGCCGGCAGACTGGGTATTCCAACCCTGATACAGGAACAAAACAGTTATGCGGGAGTAACAAACAAACTGCTTGCCAAAAAAGCCTCTGCTATTTGTGTAGCCTATGATGGCATGAACAAATATTTCCCCGTGGAAAAAATAATCAAAACAGGTAATCCCGTTCGTCACAGTTTTGATAATCTTTCCGAGCTGGAAGAGGAAGCCCTTGAGTATTTCGGCCTTAAAAAGGAATTCCCTGTTATCCTTGTTCTTGGCGGATCGCTGGGAGCCGGAAGTATCAACAAGAGCCTTTCTGATAATCTTGGCAAATTAAGAGACTCGGACAGCCAGTGGCTATGGCAGACAGGGAAATATTATTTTGAAAGTGTAAAGGATAAGCTTTCAGGTACCTTTACTGATAATATATCAGTTCACGATTTTATCGACAGGATGGATTATGCCTATGCAGTTGCAGATGTGATAGTATCGAGGGCCGGTGCAGGAACTATATCGGAACTGTGCCTGGTGGGAAAACCAGTTATACTGGTGCCCTCACCTAATGTAGCCGAGGACCATCAGACCAGAAATGCAAGAGCCCTGGCAGAGAGGAACGCTGCCGTGCTGATACCCGATAAACAGGCTGCCAGGGTGCTCGTTAAAGAGGCTGTCGGTCTGATAGCTGATTCAAAAAAACGGTCGGTGTTATCGGAGAATATTAAGAAAATGGCGGACAGAGATGCTGATATACGTATAGCCGAGGAAGTTTTAAAACTTATTGTGAAATGATTGATCTTAAAAATACAGAGGGAATATTCTTTATCGGGATAGGAGGCATAGGGATGAGTGCCCTTGCACTGTATTTTTTGCACGGGGGATTCACTGTATCGGGTTATGACAGGACAGAGACTGATCTTACTCGAAAGCTTGCCTCTGAAGGGTGTGATATAACATATACCGACAATATTTCATCTCTGAAAGGGTTATTTAGCGACACCGCAGGTAAAGAGAAAGTAACTGTTGTTTATACCCCTGCTATACCTGCTGATAGCAGTATCTTCACGTTCTTTCGTGAAAATGGTTATGCAATATTCAAACGATCGGAAATACTGGGTGAAATATCACGGGGTACAGATACGCTTGCTGTTGCGGGTACCCACGGAAAAACAACAGTTTCGACAATGACAGCACATCTTCTGAAGCAATCACATGTTGATTGCTCGGCTTTCCTGGGCGGAATATCAAAAAACTATGATACAAACCTGCTGCTCGGACATAGCAGTTTTACAGTGATGGAAGCCGATGAGTTTGACAGATCGTTTCACCGGCTCACACCTTATATAGCTGTGGTTACCTCAATGGATCCGGACCACCTCGATATTTATGGTGACAGGGAGAATATGGTGGCTGCCTATAATGAGTTTTGCGACAGGGTAAGGAAAGGAGGGAAACTTGTTGTAAACAAAATGATTAAGGATGAGATCAGAGTGCCCGAAGATGTTGAGTGTTTTACATATGGTACAGAAACAGGCGCCGATTTTATTGCTACGGATATTAGCAGGGATTCCGATATGTACCGGTTCTCCCTTAAGACTCCTTTCGGACTGATTGATGACATTCATTTTGCCTTTCCCGGTAAGATAAATATTGAAAACCTTACGGCAGCTGTTGCCGTGGCATTGCTTTGCGGCGTGACTGCTGATGAAGTAAAGAAGGCAGTGCTGCTGTTCAGGGGAGTTAAAAGAAGATTTGATATTAGGATTAATCGCGGAGATATAGTTTATATTGATGACTATGCTCATCATCCGGAAGAGATTAATGCCTGCATAGAGTCGGTGAAAGAGTATTTCAGCGGGAGGAAGATTACCGGCATATTCCAGCCACATCTTTATTCCAGGACCGCCGATCATGCTAAAGGCTTTGCCCGAATACTCGACAGGCTCGATGAAGTTATTCTCCTGCCTGTATATCCGGCACGTGAAAAACCGGTTGAAGGTGTTTCATCAGCACTCATATTTGACAATATGAAACTTGAAAACAAACGGATGCTGAAAAAGGAAGATATACCGGGTGCGCTGGATATTGCTGACCTCGATATTCTTCTTACAATAGGAGCAGGCGACATTGATATGCTGGTCAAACCCATAGAGGATAAGATCAGAAAGGAAAAAGGTTTATGAGGAAGATATATAAAATATTGCTTATCATTCCGGTGCTGTACCTCATTGCCATGCCCGTTTATCTGGCGCAATCGATTGGTGCCAGGAGGTGTGGCAACATTTCTATCGATATAAAAGACTCGGCTGATTATCACTTTGTAACAAGAAGGCAGCTCAGGACGCTTGTTTACGGAAACTCACAGGATATCCTGGGGAAGAGACTTAAGGATATTGATGCAGGGGCTATAGAAAGAAGGCTTGGCAGCCTCAGGGAGCTTAAGACAGCTGAAGTATACAAGACTGTTGACGGAAGCCTTCATGTATACGTCGATCAGCGAAATCCCGTAATACGGGTTTTGCCTGATGCAGGCGGTGATTTTTTCCTTGATGAGGATGGCATACTGGTAAGAAAGAGGAATATGTATAACCCGCGTCTTCATGTTGTTATGGGCAATATAACGATAACCCGTGCCATGCTCGACGGCCAGAGTGTACTTGATACTGCAATGAAAAACACAATCCTGAAAGATATTTATTACCTGATCGATTATATAAATAACGATAAGTTCTGGTCGGCAATGATAGACCAGCTTTATGTTGATAAAAACAATGAGATTGATCTTATTCCCCGAATAGGCAACCTTTATATACACCTCGGCAGTGCAGACGATTTCAGGGATAAGCTTAAGAACCTTGGGGCTTTTTATGACAGGGTTTTGCCTGAAGTCGGTTGGGATAAGTATTCGGAGATAAACCTTGAATTCAGGGATCAGATAGTATGTAAAAAAAGATAACCAGAAATAACCATATAGAGCTATGAGTAAAAATGACCAGTATGTAGCAGCAATCGATATAGGAACAACCAAGATCGTTGCTATTGTCGGAAAGAAAAACGAGAACGGGAAGATAGAGATTCTCGGACTCAGCAAAGCCTTGTCAAAAGGTGTTAAGCGTGGTGTCGTTCTCAATATTGAGGAGACCGTGACTGCTATCCAGACCACTGTAGAGGATGTACAGAACAGGTCCGGTGTTAAGTTCTCTGAGGTATTTGTAGGTATCGCGGGGCAGCATATTAAGAGTATGAAGAACCGTGGGTATATCACTCGTGAAGCATATGAGGATGAAATAAAGAAAGAGGAGGTGTTCCGCCTTATTGAAGATATGCACAAGATACATATAGATATCGGAGAGGAGATAATTCATGTAATACCACAAAATTTCATTGTTGATAATGAGACCGGGGTCAAAAGCCCGATAGGCATGTGCGGCAGGAGGCTGGAAGCCAATTTCCATATTGTCATCGGACAGGTGGCAGCTGCCAAGAACATTGAGAAATGCATACGGAAGGCTAACCTTACCGTCAAGGATATGATACTTGAACCTCTTGCTTCTTCAGACGCCGTTCTCACTGACGATGAGAAAGAAGCTGGCGTTGTGCTCGTTGATATAGGTGGTGGCACCACCGATGTGGCTGTTTATTATGACAATATAATACGCCATACTGCAGTCATACCTTTCGGTGGTAATGTTGTTACAAAGGATATAAAGGAAGGATGTGCTATCCTGCACAGACATGCGGAACAGCTGAAGATCCAGTATGGATCAGCTCTTGGCGATATAGCCCCGGAAGATAAGGTTGTGTCAATACCGGGAATAAGCGGCAGGGAACCAAAGGAAATCTCCTTCAAGAGTCTGGCTTATATTATTCAGTCGAGGATGGAAGAGATAATTGATGCTGTTAATTTTGAAATACAGAATTCCGGTTATTCTGATAAGCTGGCAGCAGGCGTTGTTATAACAGGTGGTGGCGCAATGCTGAAACATCTGCCCCAGCTTATGAAGTTCAAAACAGCTATGGATGTAAGGATAGGTATTCCGAATGAACACCTTGCAGGTACAGCAAAGAATGAGATTAACCAGCCAATGTATGCCACGAGTGTGGGGCTGATAATGAGGGGCTTCGAATATCTTGAGACTTATAAAAAGAGCTTTAATGCCGGGGTAAGCGATGAGTATGCCCGCCCGGTTAAAAACGAGGTAAAAACAGAACCTGAAAAGGTTATGCCTGAAGAAACTGATGATCATCCCAGGGAAGAAGAAAAAGTACCATTGACAGAAAAGATAAAGAGTATCCTTTCAAGGATGTTTGAGGTTGAGGATCAGTCAATAAACTGATGTCATTATTATGGTTATCTCAAATATGGTTAGGTTCAAACTGAAATAAAAACTATTGCTATGTCAGACGATATAATGAACTTTGATCTGCCAGTGGAGCGATCATCAATAATTAAGGTACTGGGTATCGGCGGTGGTGGCAACAATGCTGTAAACCACATGTTCGAAAGAGGTATCACGGATGTGAATTTTGTTGTATGCAACACCGATCACCAGGCACTTATTAAGAGTCCTGTGCCTGTGAAAGTACAGATAGGTGAATCTCTGACAGAGGGCAGGGGAGCAGGAAGCAAACCCGAAATAGGCAGGCAGGCAGCAATAGAAAACATACAGGATGTTATGGAGGGCCTGTCGGGAAATACAAAGATGGTATTCATTACCACAGGTATGGGAGGAGGCACAGGTACAGGAGCTACTCCTGTTATTGCAAAAGCCTGTAAGGATGCCGGATTGCTTACCATCGCCGTTGTAACAATACCCTTCAAATCGGAGGGCAAGGTTCGTATTAAACAGGCCATAGATGGTGTATCCGAGCTGAAAGACCAGGTTGATTCATTGCTTGTTATCAATAATGAAAAACTGAGGGAGATATACGGGAACCAGCCTGTATCAACAGCTTTTGCCAAGGCTGATGATATACTGACAACAGCTGTTAAAGGGATTGCGGAAATAATAACTGTGACCGGATATATAAATGTCGATTTTGCCGATGTGGAGACAGTTATGAAAGATTCGGGTGTCGCCATTATGGGTATGGGCAGGGCTTCCGGGGAAGACAGGGCAGTACATGCAATTGAAGATGCCCTTTCATCACCCCTGCTTAACTCAAACGATGTTACAGGAGCAAACAGTATCCTTTTAAATATATCATCGGGTACCGGTGACCATGAACTTACGATGGATGAACTGGGCGAGATAACTGATTACATGTATGAGGCTGCTTCTGAGGATGCCTTAATAATCAGGGGATTATCGCGCGATGAGAATCTCGGGGAAGAGATATGCGTAACTGTGATAGCAACAGGATTTGAAGCAAACAGCATATTCCAGCCCTATAAGCCAAAGAAACCATCTACCGTAGAGCTTTTGACTAACAAAAACGTGATCCCGGAAAGGATAATTCCCGAATCAGGAATGGATACTTTTACAGTTCATGAAAAAGGGAAGAAGCCGATAATAACGGATTTCGAAGAGGAATCACAGGGTGTCTTTGATTTCAGTCTTGAACTTAGTGAAGACAGGTCAGAAATAAGAGCCAGGCACGATGATGATGATCCACATGAGAGTCCCGAGGTTACACTCCGAAAGGTAAAACATATGCAGAACCTGCTTAAGAAAGAAGGACTTTCAAACAAAACGATGAAAGAAAATATTGATACCTTCGAGGATGTGCCGGCTTATGTAAGGAGGAACCTCTCGATTAAATCTCCTGATAAGGCTTCCGACAGCAAACTGTCAAAGTTTACACTTTCTTCCGACGATGATGATGAGCCTGTTCTCCGGGAGAACAATGCTTATCTTAATGATAATGTTGACTGACCTGTTATCACAGGTGCTCTGATTGCAGCCGTTTACCGGGCAGACTGATCCGGCTATCGGCTGTTTTTTTCATTGGTTGCCGTTCAGATTCTTTGCAGTAACCGGAAATTTAAAATGGCAGGTAATAAGATAAAGCAGTCTGCGTTAATTTTTTATTTTACATCCCGTTAACACCCGCTTCATTATTTCTATATTTGCACCTGATGACCAGATACCTTTTAATAATACTTTTTTTATCCATATCGGCTGTGCTGTCAGGACAAAGGCCCGGATCAATGACACCGCCGGTAAAAAATCCTGTTGTGTCATCATCCGGTCAGTACAGGCTCAAAGCAGATACTGCTAGACGGAGAAAGATAATAAAGGAATGGAGGTTATCCCACGATTTTTCCACGGAGATTCCCATAACAATGGATACTGTCTTCTCCCTGTTTCACAGGAATAAGCTTGCTGACAAGTATTCTCCTGTTAATGCTACTCTTGGCAACTACGGCCTCCCTTTTTACCAGCTTGACTTCTTCGATCGGATTACAAATCCCGATGAATTCCTTTACAAGTACTATTATCCTCTTATGCACCTGCCGGATAATGCAACATTCATGAACACACAGGCTCCGTATACCGAACTTGACTGGTCATTTGCCGGACCAAGGCAGACGGCTGAACAGACATTCAGGGTTATGCATTCACAGAATGTTAACAGGTTCTTTAATGTCGGACTCATATATGACATAGTTTTCAGCCTGGGTCAGTATAATTACCAGAGATCGGAAGATAAGGCATTCACATTATTTTCATCATACACAGGAAAAAGATACAATGTATATTTCTCTACCGGGATCAATAATTTCACCTCGTACTTTAATGGCGGCTTAACTGATTTAAGTGAACTGACCCAGTCGGATACGCGCGATATGCAGGTTAAACTGGGCGGGCTTAATACTTCCGAGGGGATTCTTAAAAACAGGAATGTGCTTTTGGTACAGAGATACACAATAGGAGGTACTACTGAAGTCCCGGTGAAAGGCGGCAGTGAAGTGAAGAAACCTGGGTTCCTTGGTTTGAGCGGGACCTTTTCACATATTTTACTATTTGAAAATAACAAAAGAAATTATAACGACAATTACCCCCAGGGAGGGTTCTACGATTCAATATATATAAACAAGGATGAAACAAGAGATTCACTGTTTTCAAGAAGACTCAGTAATACTGTAAGATTTGATTTTACAACTGATGCGAGCCGCAAGTTCAGGCTTGGAGGGGGTGTCGGGATTAAAAATGAGTTGTTTCGCTACAGCCAGATAGTGCCCGTACCGGATACTTTGTCGGCCGACACTACTGTATGGAACAAGACCAATAACTCTCTCGTTGCTAAGCTGTTCAATAATATTGGTTCTAAGTTTGGATGGGAAGCTGACGGAGAATTATTTCTCACAGGTTATCGTGCCGGCGATTTCAACCTTAACGGTAAAATATCAAAGTATTTCGACTGGAAGAAAGGGAAAGCAGAATGGCTGATAACAGGCAGTATGGCAAACAGGAGGCCTTCATTCTGGTTTCAGCAATGGGGAAGTAATAACTTTGAATGGCAAAACAACCTCAATAAAGAGTTCAGGGTGGACGTGGGAACCGAGTTTTCCTACCCTGGACGTAAGATGGATATCAAATTTAACTATGCTATTATAAATAATTATACCGATTTTGATACTGCCGCTATGCCTTCACAGTATTCAGGTGCCCTCTCTGTTGCCGCTGTTAAGATAAGTAAAGACCTGAGAGCCTGGAAATTCCATCTGGCTACTGACCTGATCGTTCAAAAAAGCAGTAACAGCGAAATTCTTGACCTGCCTCTTGTTACATTAAGGTCGGCAGGCTACTTTGAACATCTTCTGCGTTTCCCAAAGACAGGAGGCAAACTGAATACCCAGATAGGAGCGGAGGTTATCTATAATACTGCCTATCATGCTTATGCCTTTATGCCTGCCACAGGTGTCTATTACAGGCAGGATAAAGTAACAGAGGGAGATTACCCTTATATTAATGCCTTTGTTAATATTAAACTGAAGAGAACAAGGATTTTTATAATGGTCGACCATCTCAATTACGGACTCATGAACCAGAAGATAAGGTACGATTATTTTATGGTGCCCGATTATCCGATGAATGTCAGAATGTTACGGTATGGAATAGCATGGACTTTTTATAATTAATTTTTTTTATATCTTTGCACCCGTTTTTTTACGAACTTTTGTTTAACTAAAACAATATCATTGATTAGGAAGTCCTTTTTTCTTTTTGCTTTCCTGTTAACGCTGGTATTTTCATGTTCTTACCTGCATACCGGCTCAAAAACAAGCAAACCCGAACATGTAGCAATTGATCTCGACTCTATAAGAGTAAGGGGAAAACTGATTGCTGTAACTAATGTTAATTCAACGAATTATTTCATTTATAAGGGGGAGCCTATGGGTTTTACATATGAGCTCCTTAAATCTTTCTCCGATCACCTTGGCCTTGACCTTGAGATCATTACCGAAAACCGGCTCGATGAGGCATTCAAAGATCTCAAAAGCGGTAAAGCGGACCTGCTCGCAATAGGACTGACTGTTAATTCATCACGTAAACAGGAAGTCAGTTTTACAGAACCTATTGAAGAGACACGGCAGGTACTTGTTCAGAGAAAACCACAAAACTGGAGATCTCTTACTGCTGATGACATAAACAGGAAACTCCTGAGGAACCAGCTCGAGCTGGCCGGTAAAACCGTTTATGTACAGGAAGGTTCATCTCACGTAGGGCGGATGGAAACATTATCGGAGGAGATAGGCGATTCTATCAGTGTGGTTGAAGTTCCGTACGATGCCGAACAGCTCATAAGGAATGTTGCCAATGGTGAAATTGACTTTACCGTTTGCGATGAAAATGTTGCAAGGGTAATATCCACCTACTACACTAATATAGATGTGAGCACTCCTGTCAGCTTTCCTCAGAATATTGCCTGGGCCGTCAGGAAAAATAATTCTGACAGCCTGTTACGGGTTCTGGATGACTGGATATCAACTTATCGTAAGACTAGCGCTTATGCTTTCCTTTATGCCAGGTATTTCAGGAATTCAAGAATGAGCCGTATAGTTAAAAGCGATTACTATTCGCTGAATACTGGGAAGCTGTCACGTTATGATGATATGATAAAGAAATACAGCTCACAGATTAACTGGGACTGGCGGTTGCTTGCATCCCTTGTATGCCAGGAGTCACATTTTAATCCGTCAGTCAGGTCGTGGGCCGGTGCTTACGGCCTGATGCAGATAATGCCTGTAACGGCCAGGGAATTCGGGATAGACGTAAAAGCTTCACCTGAAAATAATATTAAAGCCGGTATAAAATATATTAAATACCTGTATTCCATATTCGACTCAAAGATACCTGATGAATCGGAACGTCTTCATTTCGTTCTTGCAGCATACAATGCCGGTCCGGGACATGTTATAGATGCAATGAACCTGGCCGAGAAGAATGGAATGGATCCCCATAAATGGTATGGAAATGTAGCTGTATGGATGTTAAAAAAGTCGGATCCAAAGTATTATAACGATCCTGTTGTAAAAAGTGGTTTCTTTAAAGGTACGGAGACAGTAGCATTTGTGACGGATATTATCGACAGGTATGATCACTATAAAAACCTGCTTCCGGAGGAAGGACTGAGTTCCTTTGAGTACCTGGCCAGTGCCGGCCAGTCCGGGAAATAATATAAGATAGCCTTATTGAGGGAAAAAGGACTGTTACACCTTAACTGCTCCTGTTCTCTTTATTATTACCAGGAGCTCATTGAGGATCATGGCTGTTGCCCCCCATATAACATGACCTTTGTAATCGAAATATTTTATCTTAAGTCTCTCTCCTCTTATCTTTTGTATCTTTTCCTTTATACATGAAGGATCAAGAAGCCTGCCGAGGTCTGCTTCAAACAGGAACACCACTTCACCCGAGGTGTAATCTGTGGATGGTTTTTTACCTGTCCATCCGACTACAGGAGTTACAATCATATTACTGACCCAAATGAAAAGGGGTGTGAGAGTGCCCAGAATTTCTATATCACTGCTTTCAACACCTGTTTCTTCCAGTGTCTCCCGCAAGGCTGTTTCCAAAAGGTCGGTATCACCCGGTTCTGCTTTACCCCCCGGGAAACTTATCTGCCCGCTGTGTACACCGGCATAAACTGGCCTTTGCATGAATAATGTTGAAATACTTCCTTCATGCGGATATAACAGTATCATTACGGCAGCTTTGCGTGCATTATCACCCGCAACGCGGGGATAATTACTCATCTTCCGGTCAGATGAGGCCATTTCCCATTGCACATCGGTGCCTGGAAGTTCATCCGATAATGCATTAGCAAGTATGTCAGGAAATCTTTTCAATTGTACCCTAAAGGAAAACATTTCTTTATGAAAGGGAACAGTATTGAGCCCTAAAAGTTTATTGCGAAGGCTTTCTTTGAGAAAGAGATTTCTCCCTTAACGCCGATGTGCAATCCGTACTGCGATTTATTCATACCTGAGAGTATCAGCCGGGTTAAGAGTGGCAGCCCTTATGCTCTCGAGGCTAACTGTAATGAGGGTAACTGCCATAACTATTATCCCACCTGTAAGATAAATGAGCCATGAAATATTCACTTTGTATGCATAATTGGCAAGCCAGCTTCTCATCGCATACCAAGACACAGGGGCAGATATAATGAAAGCAATAGTAACCCATTTTATAAAATCCCTGTTAATGAGTAGCATGATATTCGAAATGCCGGCACCGTTTATCTTGCGAATGCCTATCTCTTTTGTCCTCGACCGTGTTTTCTGGTAAACTACAGCAAACAACCCTATCATCGAAAGGAAAAGGCTGATAAAGGCACATGCACCTATCAGGCTGATGAATTTTTTATTTTCACGGTGAAACCATTCGAATCTTTCACCAACTGTTTCAGTATTTACAGGGTAACCCGGTACCAGCTCTTTCCATATTTCAGAGACAACATCACGGGCCTGGCTTTCTTCATTTCCAGCAGGTTTAACCAGAAGGTGACTTCCCTTTTCACTGAAAGAGATAAATGCCGGACCAACATGCCGTTTTAATCCCGAATAATTAAAATCCTTTACGATGCCTTCTATTATCATGTCTTCCATCCCCGGTATTCCATGGCCAATTAAGTCCTGTCCCTTGAACATTTTTGCAAAAGACTGATTGATAAGACATTTGTTCTGGTTTGCCGACAAGGTCTCAGAAAATCCGGAACCTTCCACCAGGTCGATACCCAATACACTGAGATAATTCGCATCGCCTGAGAACTCGGACAGGGAATATTGTTTATCCACCCCACCGCTGTTATAATGCAATAGAAGGAGATAATGTTCCAGAACCGGAGAAGCTCCTACAACTGATACATTTTCAATGCAACTGTTTTTCATCAATTCTTCCTTGAAAACTACCGACTTATCAGCAAAATTCCCGGGTAGTTTGACTTCGATGACATCTTTGTTAAGGCCAATCGGTTTATTCGATATATAAATCATCTGCCTTATAATTATTACAGAACATATTATCAGGGCAATTGATCCTCCAAGCTGGAATATATTGAACCAGGGTATATAGATGCTTTTTACCCTGAAGCTATTGTTTGTTGTAAGAATATTTTTCAGGCTTATGTTAGAAAAGACAAGGTACAGCGTGTAAATAAAAGTATTGGCAATAATAAAAACAGGCACCGCAAAAACAAGCAACAGTCTGCCTTTACTGAAGATATATCCTTCAGTCAGGCTGCTGCGCGTAAGTTCGTTGAAAAACGGAAGCATAATGATCATCAGGAGGCAGGAAATAAAGAAGGATACCATAACAGCTGTCGTATTCTCAATCATGAAATTCAATACGAAACCTGCTTTTGATCCACCGTTGACCCTGCGGATAAAGTATTCCTTGATTTTTCTTAAAAATTTATTTGTAAGTATACCAAGGTAATTAAAGATGGCAATGGTTATAATTAGGATGCCTATAATAAGAGATATCCACAGATCATTCTTATTCCTGTTTACTTCAAAGCTTATTCTGCGATTCGTATCAAAATAAGTGTCTTTCAATGACTTAAGGTAGTACTGCCCTGGTGTGCCGTCATATATTACCGGTATTACATCTTTTTTCTCCTTAAAAAGGTTTTCCACTTTCCTGCTGTCACTGTTCTTACTTAGCAGCACGTAACAACGGCTGTCATCTTCTCCAACAGGCCGGACCATATCGAATGTAATCTGAGTACTTTCCGCGGGTTTTTCAAATACTCCCGAGATTGTAAGATGTTCTGTCTTACCGGTGTTTACAATTGTGATTACTTTACCATTAACATCGGTGGTTCCAAAATATTTTTTAGCCAGTCCCTCTGAAATAACTATATTATTATTGGACTCGAGGACTGTTTCAGGACTTCCTGAAAGCAGCCTGTATGAAAAAAAACTGAAGAAATTTGGAGAGGTTCTTATTATTGTAGGCTTGTCATAATAGCTTTGGTCATTTACTTCAATTTTCTGCGAACCTGAGTTACTTATTCGGCAAAAATCCTTAACCTGCTCAAAATTTTTCTTCATGTATTCTGCTGAACCGTATTTGCAGTAATACATTTTGCCCCCGGGTCCGGGTGCCCAGGGATCGTCGCATTGAAGCGCATATACCTGATCATGGTTTTTCTGAAAGTCATCGGCTTTCATTTCCCTGGTGATAAATAAAAGGATCAGGTTAAGGCAGGCCATCCCCAGGGCCAGACTTATTATTATTACAATACTGTTCAGTCCGTCTCTTCTCAGGTTTCTAAATATTGGTTTTAGTTTCATAAGGTTAATTTAATAAAATCATTCATATCGTAAGGCATCAGCCGGGTTCCTTGTAGCTGCCCTTAGACTTTGTCCGCTTAATCACCCCTAAATCCCCTGAAGGGGACTTTTAAGAAGCCCTGGATTAATATTCAGGCATGATTTTTCAATAATATTAATTACATAATCGATATTATTTTCAACCTCTTCATTTGTAAACCGTATTACTTTGATATCCCATTTTTCTAATTCTCCTTCACGTCCTAAATCATATTCTCTTTGTGTTTCAGACTTATGTATACCACCATCTACTTCAATTACAAGTTTTAAAGCATGGCAGTAAAAATCTGCAATGAATATATCCATAGGATGTTGTGGTCTGAATCGCAAACCTAACAGCTTTTTATCTTTTAATTTTTCCCATAGTAATTGTTCAGGTCCTGTCATATTCTTTCTCAACCTTTTGGCTATTTCAAAAATGTATGGTTTTGCATTATAAAACATTGAAACGCTTCTGTTAATAGTCATAATATATGGTTTTTAAGCCCCTTTAGGGGTTTGGGGTGGAGTCATTCATATCGTAAGGCATCAGCCGGGTTCCTTGTAGCTGCCCTTAGACTTTGTCCGCTAACCGTGATGGTAGCGATGAGGACTGCCGACAAACAGGCCGCTGCAAATATCCACCAGTTAAAACTTGCTTTATAGGCAAACCTGTTTTGCCATGAGTTTATTAAATAAACTGATGCCGGTACCGATATCAGGAATGAGAGAAACACCCATCCAAGGAAATCTTTATTGATAAGCAACAGTATTGATGGAATTGTCGCTCCGTTTACTTTTCTCAGGCCTATTTCTTTTGTTTTCCTTGAAATCGTAATAAGGGCAATGCCAAACAACCCCATTGCTGATAAAAGTGCTGCGAGTACAGCAAAGGCACCAATGATTTTGTCCTGGTTCCTTTCATTGTTGTAAAAATCACGGATCCTGTCGGAAAGGTAATTCACCTCAAAAATCTGATCAGGAGCATATTGACTGTAAATAGTGCCAAGTCTCTTTATAATTGCAGCATTGTTTTTCCCGTCGGTTTTAATTGCTAAGAGTCCCATCCTGTCAGGACTCTGTTGGAGGATAACCATTGGTTGTATCGATGAATGCAGGGAATGAGCATGAAAATCCTTTACAATGCCTTTTACATAAAATCCCAGGTATATCTCCCCCGCTTTGATATTATATTCTTTGGCACTTGATTCATTGAAGAGGACTTCCCTTCGTCCCGTGTTAAAGGGTCCGAAAGGTTCTCCTTCAATAACCTTAATACCTAGGAGCTCTGTCATTCCTTCTCCCATTATCATACCGTCGAACCTAACCTTGTCGCCCTGCGGAGTGGCAAGGGTTACAGGCAGAAATGCTCCAAAAGGAGGGATAAAGGAAGCGCCGGCAACAGACTTTACTCCGGGGACTTTCTTCATCTCATCACAGATGGAACTAAACCCGGCTTTAAGTTCGGGTGAATTGAGGTCAGTCACAATGACATTCATTGGATCAATTCCCTGGAAATTGGTCATCGAATACCTTATCTGCCTTGTTACTGCTATTACACTAATTACAAGTATTACATAGATGCTGAAATGAAGCACCAGAAATGAATAGTTCCATCTTCCTTTCTTGTATTTCTCAGCAGTTTTTCCTGCAAGCAGCATTATGGAAGGTATGCCGGAATAACGAATGCCTATCAATGCACCAGAGGCAAAACCTGTAAATAGCACTACGCCTGCCAGCAGCAGCCACATCCAGGGATTTGAAAATATATCCGGTCCGAGTGTCTTATTAAGTGTTGTGTCAATAAATGACATTCCTGTTTTCATAATAATCATGGCCGGTAAAAGACTTACAAGGGCTATAAGATTGGATTCCAAGATCATCCGTGATAATATCCTTCTCCCGGTAGCTCCCAGCACTTTCCTCGTTCCGAGTTCCTTCAGCCTGTCGGCGGCACCTGCACGTGCAAGCAGAATATAGTTAGCGACTGATATAATAAGTATGATCAGGGATATTGCCTCATAATACTTAAGCTCCTGTGGATTTCCCGATCTGCATGCAGGATTTGCACCAGCCTGTCCCGATCGCAGATATATATCGGTTACCGGTTGAAGAGTGAAGTTTATTTCTTCTGCATTCTGATTACTGAGTAATTTTCTGTACTCATCAATCTTGGAAGCCAGTGCCGTTGTGTTGGTATTTGGCTGAAGAAGGACATATGAGAGAAACCCGCCGTTTTGCCAGCCAAGATCCGTATCTGTGTCATTACCATACTCTCCGAGAGACGACTGGAACTGATGGAACATCATTTTGGACAATTTAATGTTTGCAATGAAGTTCGGATAAAGTGTGGAAGTTGAAGGGAAATCCCTGAAAACACCACATACAGACAGATCAGTATATTTATTATTAAGTCTGACTGACAGCACCGAACCAATAGGGGAACTGTTGTTAAAATATTTCCTTGCCGTCGATTCCGATATAGCCACTTCTGAAGAGGAGTAAGCCGGCTTTCCGGCAATAAGCCTTATACCCAGAATTCTGAAAACAGAAGGGTCGGCAAAGCCAAAGTTATTATCCCTGACAACCATCTGGTCATTATTGTGCAACTGGATGCTATTGGCCTGGTAAAACCTGAAATAATCTGTTACCTCCGGGAAGTCATTTTTCATCTGCTCCGCCAGAGGATATTGTGTTCCACTTGAACCTCCATACATAACCCTGAAAAGGTTTTGATGATCGGGGATGAATTTATCGAACGATGTCTCATGCAGGATCAGTGCCAGAAGGAGAATAGTACAACCCAGACCGATACCAAGTCCGAGTATACTTATCACCGATTGAACCCTGTTTCTGACAATATTTCTCACGGCTGTTTTAAGATCGGGAATTACCATAGCATTATGTTGTTAGGTTGAATGAATGATTCTATAAGATCAAATATATAACGAATAAATTAGTTATGCAACTATATAATTAATTATTTATAAAGGAATTGAATGATACCGGTTATACCCCAACAGTTGGTGCCGATTTGCACGCCTCCACCAGTTAGTGCCAATTTGCAATCGTTGTTAATAACATCATCAATACTCTGAACTTCTTGTCTCCCACCCCTCCCCGAAAGCTCCCGATAGCTATCTGGACGGGATCCTCCCAGGAGGGGAATCCGAAGGAATTAACCCGTTAGCGCCGGTTTGCGATCTGTGCTAATTTTAGAAGCTATTATAATCATGCCAGCATTTGGGAAACCTTCACTCCACTTCGCATTTTACCAATGACAGAATTAGTTAACCTGTGGAAAATCTGGGATAATGACCATTAAATCACCTTCTTATCTCTGGCAAGATCTGCGTCTTCCCCGTAGGGGATAAAGTATTGTAGCAGAATGTGTTTGAAAAGGGTATTTTATTCCCGCAGGGGATTAACATGGTTTTATTAAAATATTTTAATAATGTTGAATCCCGGATTTTGGAATGTAACATTTAATTTGTTGAACCTCTACAAGGTGCAGGAACAGGAATCAGATCATTTGAGGTAAATAATTGAAGCCCAAAGGGCTATAATCAGAAGAGATTAAAAATAAATGGCCTGGCTAACCCTATGTCACCAATTGCAAATTGGCGACAACGAGGTCTCCGGTCAGCACATATTTGCAGTTGGCAAGATTTTGCATTCCGTGCTAAGAAGCCTATTCATATCTGAGTGCCTCAACCACCGACGCTTACGGTCGGGATTTCGTCACTCATATCTGAGTGCCTCAACAGGATTTTTGGAGGCAGCCAGAATGCTTTGCAGGCTGACAGTAAGAAGAGCTATTACAGAAACAAGCAGGAATGGTAGTATGAACATCCATATATTAATACTTGTGCGGTAGACAAAATTCTGAAGCCACCTGTTTATTATGATCCATGCCAGTATCCCTCCCGAAACGGAGGCAATCAACAGCCAGAGGATAAGTCCCGAATTAAGGAGAACAAGGATTTCTCCTGTTCCTGCACCATTTACCTTGCGTATACCTATCTCCTTGGTGCGTTTTGCCACCAGTACAGACATCACCGATATGAGACCGAGGCATATTATAATTACTGCAAGTACAGAAAAAAAGGCACTTAGCTTTGCCTGTGATATCTCACTGCTATAGGCTGTATCATACATATCACCGATGAGTTCATAGCTAAAGGGATAATCAGGTAACACTTCTTTCCATATTGCCTGTAAATGCGACAGGGCTTCTGTTCTGTGTCCTGCGTCTGTCTTAACAAGGAAACACAGGTAAAATATTGGTTTCTGGAAGAGTACATATGGCTTTATTTTATGCCTGTCGGTGTTGTAGTTGAAATCCTTTACAACACCCACAACTGTTCCGCCATAGAAGATATCCGGCACATCGAATATGATCTTGAAAGGTTTTCCTATTGCCTCCTCAGGAGTCCAGCCCAGTTCCCTTACAGCCGATTCGTTGAGTATATAATCTTCTCCTTTTCGTTCCGGGTTATAGGGTGAAAATTCTCTGCCGGCAACAAGCGGAATGTGAAAGAAATCAATAAAATTATCTTCAACTGAAAGTACAAACA
This sequence comes from Bacteroidales bacterium, assembly GCA_046706305.1. Lineage (GTDB taxonomy): Bacteria > Bacteroidota > Bacteroidia > Bacteroidales > VadinHA17 > LD21. The sequence goes on along the minus strand of JBJKPQ010000036.1, from coordinate 20,129 downwards.
ATTTCTTTTCATCCTTATCCTTTATAAAACCGGAAGATTCCACAGGCAGTACATCTACGGTCTCTCCGGAAGGTTCTTCCATCACAGCCGAAACACCTGCGACATAAGGATCTTTCAGCGCTTTTTGACGAAACTCCGTGTATTTGCCTCTTATCTCCCAGTTTTGTTTTTTAAATGCCAGGATATCGTATTTGTTGTCGTTTAGACTGTGCGACAGCATGAAGCTGTTTTGCCTGTTGATGATGATTGTTGTTATAATCAACGCGATAGCAAGACAGAACTGTATTGTCATTAATATGCCGTAGGAAGAAAGTCCCGGTTTGGTTCTTTCTGCCATTGGTCTGAAGGAGTTCAGTGACCCATAGCGTGAGATAACGTACAATATTACCGGGAGGCTTCCTGCAATAACAGATAACATCAGTACTGTTACAATAACAGGCCACAGCCCTGTAATATCCCTGAGACCTCCCGGTAAAAGGTTTGCATTAAAGATGGTACGGACCGGATTTATGGAAATACTGAGAATAACAAGTGCCGCTGCAAATGAAACGAGTACGTATACTCCGGATTCTGCTAATGCCTGGAGAATGATGTTTATGCCTCCGGATCCTGTTATTTTCTGTACATAGATCTGCTTTTGTAAATTATAAAGCCTGGCCCTGTTAAGGTTAAAATTGTTCATCCAGGAAACCAGAAGAATAATTAATGCTATAAGAATAAACAGGCTGACACTTGTTATATTTCCATTTGGTTCAGCTTCCCTGTCCTTATGAGAATAGAGATGGATATCAGTTATTTTCTGAAGGAATGGTTTATACTTATCCCGGTCCTGTTCCGGAATAACCTTCTTCAGGAAGGCCGGAAAGCCTTTCATAATGTCTGCAGACTTGGTTCCTTTCTTTAACAGAAGATAGACATATGCCCAATCGGGCGATTCGGAAGGGTCCTCAAAGGAAGTCAGGATATCGAAATGGATATGAGATGCTGTGGGAGTGTCTTTCATCACGCCGCTTACTGTATATGCAACCATTTTTGTATCATATTCTCCCGATAGCATTATGGTATGACCAACAGGATTGATCTTGCCAAAGCATTTTTCTGCCGTGGATTCTGATATTACTGCAGTATACGGTCTGATCAGAGCATTTTCCGGATCACCATAATCCATGCTGATGTTAAAAACCTTAAAGAAATTGGAATCTGTTGCAAAGACACGGTCCGTATAGAACCTGTTTTCGTCGGCCCTGACCGCAGTATGCCTTAAGGGCCTTAGCCTTACCATTTCTTCTATCTGGGGAAACACCGGCGGCATTTGCCATATCCATTTTTCATAGCATCTTGCAAAATGAAGATGGCTGCCGGAGAATGATGTTTCGAAAGTGAGCCTGTATATCCTGTTTGCATCAGGCAACTCCCTGTCATAACTAAATTCCCTGGTTATCCATGCCGCAACGGCAATAACACACGCTAATGCTATTGCAAGTCCCGTTATATTCAGGATGGAATAACTTTTTATCCTTGTGAGGTTCCTGAAAATGATCTTGCGGTTAATCATGGTACTTATGTGTTAAAATGTTTGTTAAGTCTTATGATCATGTGGTCATACTGTTCCCTCCGGGCCGCTGTTAGCGCATATATACAACACGTGTTCTAAGGTTCGTTAGCACGGATTTGCAATCCGTGCTTAGCATATTTACTCATATCGGAGAGCTTCGACACTGACGCTACGGTCAGTATTTCGTCACTCATATCTGAGTGACTCAACAGGGTTTCTTGTTGCTGCTCTCCATGTTTGCCAGGCAACCGTGATTAATGCGACTACCAATTCAGACAATATTGCGGCTGCAAATATCCACCATTCAATTTTTATATGGAAAGCAAAGCTGCTTAGCCATTTTTCTGAAATCAAATAGGCTACCGGACAGGCGATAATTCCGGCGGTCAGTATCCAGGCAGAAAACTGCCCAGACAGCATTAAGAGCATTCCGGATGGTTTTGCGCCAAGTACCTTCCTTATTCCGACTTCCTTTACCCTCTTGCTGACAATATATGATGAGAAACCGAAAAGCCCCAGGCATGATATGAATATTGCAAGTATTGTAAAGACAGTCAATAGCTTGCCGCTTTTTTGTTCGGTGCCGTACTGGCTGTTGTATGCATCATCGAGACGCCTGTAGTTTAAAGGTATGCCCGGCAATACTGAATCCCAGGTATCTTTTACATACGAGAGAGTGGCATCAGTGTTCTCATGATTTATCTTCATTGCAACTGTAATATACATATCGGGATTTATATAAATGATAACCGGAGTGATCTTTTCATGAAATGATTTGACATGAAAATCCTTTACCACACCAATCACTGTCACACCGTTTTTAAAATTATCACCCGGGATTAGCAGTTTTGCACCTACAGGATGCTTAAGGTTAAGTGCATCTGCAGCCGACTGGTTGATCAATATGCTGCCGTTGACATCTGTGGAATATTCTTTTGAAAAATCACGTCCTTCGATAATCTTAAGACCCATCGATTTAACAAACCCGAAGTCGGCCGGTAAAGCCTGTATGATAACAGATTTTTCAGCTTCTTCTCCCGGTTTACTTACACTGATGTTCATCTGGCTGTTGATGCCTGGAAGTGTATAAGCTCCGGTTACATATTTAATATTGCTGTTTTTCAAAAGCTCATCCTTCAAAACACCATACTTCACTTTAACCTTATCGTCCTGTCCCGGGAAATTAAGAAGTATAACATCTTCTTTTGAAAATCCCAGATCTGTATTCTCCACATAGTTTAGCTGTCGGAAGATAACAGTTGTGCCTATAAGCAGTATAATAGCGATAGCAAACTGGAACATCACGAGTATTTTCCTGAGGGAGAGGCCGCCACCCTGTCTTAATGGTTCTTTCCTGAATATCCGAGCCGGAATAATTCTTGAGATATATAGTGCAGGGTAGACGCCGGCTGTCAGGCCCACAACAACTATAATAAGAATAACTAGTCCGCTCAATACACTGAAATGATTACCTGTTAGGGCAGCATTATCAAGGTATGAGTAGAGGCCCTTATAAAATTGCTCAAAAAGAAATATGCCTGCCACAGAGGAGATAACCACAATCACCATTGTCTCGGTAAGAAATTGTGCCACAAGCTGTTTCCTGCGGGCTCCGGCAGTTTTACGGATTGCTATTTCCGTAACTCTTCCAAGGTACTTTGAAACCGAAAGGTTAAGGAAATTGAAACAGGCTATCAGCAGGATCAGTATTGCGGCTGACAGGAAGATATAAACATAAGTTTTGTTCCCTTTAGGTCCGATATCGCCTCTTGTTGAGTTGTCCCAATGGATACTGCCAAGGGGTTGTAACTCAAACTTCATCCTTGATGACAGCCATTCTCCGGCATTTTCACCCAGAATCCTGTCCAGTTTTGGAATAAGTGTTTCAGCCTTCACGTTGCCTGAAAGCAGGATATAGGTAAGATCATCACCCCATTGGTTCCAGGGATACTGTGGCGACTGTCCGAGAGCTTTAAGTGTGGTAAAGGAAATCAGCAAATCGGGGTGAAGATGAGTATTTTCCGGAACATCTTTCATTACCCCGGTTATTTTCAAAGGAGTATCGTTATATGTCAATTCCCTTCCAAGGGCATCTGATTCTCCGAAATATTTCCTTGCTGTACTCTCCGATATAACAACAGTAAACGGATCTGTTAACGCCTTGCCGGCATCGCCCTCCATCAGGGGGAAGGTGAATATTTTAAAGACATCAGGATCGGCAAAATAGGTGTCAGACTCTTTTATATCCTGGTTTTCACTGTTTTTAAATGAGGCGGAATAGTCTTTTTTTATCCTGACAGCTGCTTTCACCTCAGGAAGCTGGGAATCTATTGCCAGTGCCAGTGCCGGCATAGAGCCGGCAAACTTCATAGTACTACCGTCCGAACCCCATTCAAGGGCTATCCTGTATATGTTTTTCCTGTTTTTCTGGAACCCTTCATAGCTTAATTCGTTTATAACATACATAAGAATAAGAAGGCTCACTGTTATACCTAGTGTAAGTCCCAGTATGTTGATAAATGCAAAGCCTTTATTTTGCCGTAATGTGTTTATTGCTGTTTTTAGATAATTCCTGAACATTTTAATAGTTTTTATTACATAAATTATTCTCCAGGACTGGATTTCTGCAAAAAGGATCGTTAGTCAGCTTACAGTGCCCGGCAGACCGTTAAGGATATATTTTATTGCCTTTCATCGCTCGATATAAGACCATCTGATAATCTTATTATCCTTTTCCCGTATTTCGCGAATTCTTCATTATGTGTTACCTGTATTAAAGTAATGCCTTCATTGTTAAGCTTTTTCAGAAGGTCCATAATCTGCCTTCCCTGTTCAGTGTGAAGATTTCCCGTTGGCTCATCTGCCAGAAGTATTTTTGGTTTTCCTACAATAGCTCTTGCAATGCCTACCAGCTGCTGCTGACCTCCTGAAAGCTGCGCAGGGAAAAGATCTTTCTTTGCAACCATGTTGAACCTGTCGAGCATGTCTGCAATCATTGCTTTCCTGTCACTTTTTTTAACTCCCTTGTAAATAAGCGGTGTTTCAATGTTTTCATAAACTGTTAGTTCGTCTATAAGGTGAAAAGCCTGGAAAATAAAGCCGATATAGTTCCTGTGAAAGTGACTTTTCTTTTTCTCACTTAAAGACTGGACAGGTTCGTCCATGAAAAGGTATTCTCCTTCACTGGGTTCATCGAGCAAACCGATTATGTTCAGTATAGTGGATTTCCCGGCCCCGCTTGGGCCCATTATCGTAACAAACTCACCTTCCCTGATCTCAAGGTCTATGTCCTTAAGTACAAAAGTTCTCTGGAACTTAGAATCGTAGTATTTGTAGACATTCTTTAAAGTTATCATGATTGTTATTTATTATGTTGATATATTTATTTTTATTCTTGTCATGCTTTGTCAGCCGAAGCTTTCTTTGACCTCCGAAGCTTTGCGAAGGAGGTAGCGAAGGCTGGCGGTCGTGCGGTCATGCGGTCGTGCAGTCTTGCGGTCTCTGTGTTCGTGCGGATTTGTAATCCGCGCGTACCAGCCATATCATTTATCTTCCTACTCATATCTGAGTGCCTCAACAGGGTTCTTTCTCGCTGCCTTAAAGCTCTGCCAGCTGACTGTCAGCAGGGCAAGGGATATTACTATCATCCCTGATAAGGCAAAGACCCACCAGTTCAATTGTGTTTTATAGGCAAAATGATGCAGCCACCTGTTTGTTGAGTACCAGGCAACAGGGAAGCCGATCACACAAGCTATGATCACAAGGTCCAGGAAATCCTTATTGAACATTGCAACGACCTGCTTTGCTTTTGCTCCGTTTATCCTGCGTATGCCTATCTCCTTAATCCTCCTGTCGGCGGCCAGCCTGCTTAAGGCGAATATCCCCAATAATGAAAGGAATATAGCGAGCATGGAGAAGACACCGGTTATCCTTGATAACCTTATTTCATCACCATAGAAATGCATATATTTTGCGTCGACATCCTCAAAACTGAAAGGAACACCAGAAAAAAGTTTTGTCCATTGAGATCTTATGAAACCGACAGTCTCATTTCTTCTGGCCGGATCAATTCTTAAAGTTACATATCCGGGGTAGTTATGATGCCTCCCGAACTGGTATATCATCGGCTGTACAGGATACTGGAGCGATTTTACATTTATATCGTTTATAACACCTATAACATGCTTGCGGTTTTCCTTCCAGATAAGACCTACACTTTTGTTATCAAGGGAATCCCATCCAAGTTCTTTCCATGCAGTTTCATTAATAACAATCGCATCAGCATCTGTTGGATACTCTTTCGAAAAGAATCGTCCCCTGATGATTTTCATTCCAAAAACCTCAGGGAAATTCTGATCCACATCACACGACAGCAGCTCAATACCATTTTCAAAACCCGGACCGTCGGGATAAATCTTAAATAAATTCCTGAACCCGAAACCGGGAACGAACTCTGTTATGGTCGGTATTCCATAGCCGTACTTTGACTGGTACTTCTCAAGTTCCTGGACAAAAAGGCTGGTGTTCTTCATCCTTTCTTCTCCGTAGTTGCCAACAGAGCTTACCGGGATGGTGATCAGGTTATTCCTGTTAAATCCCGTGTCGTGATTTCTCATGAATCCTATCTGCTTTATAATGAACACCTGGACTATTGCCAGAATGACTGTAAGCGTAAACTGAAGAATTACGAAACTCTTCCGGAAAGTAAGCCTGTGCCTTTCATCCGGCCTTCTTTGCAATAGTACCTTTACCGGCGAAGGTTTCGACAGTTTTACAGACGGATATAAGCCGGCAAAACAAACCGTCAAAATACCAAAACCTGTAATTCCTGCCCAGAGGACAGGATCAGAGAGATTAACTGTAATGTCTTTTTCAATAAGCCTGTCAAATAATGGCATCAGCAGGTAAACGCCAAGGAATGATATCAGGAGGCTTATAAAGACCAGGAATGATATCTCTGCCATCAGATCGCCGACCAGCATGCCGGGAGAAGCACCGCTTACCTTCTTTATAGCTGTCTCAACACTTCTTCTTGATGAATCTGCGGTTGAGATGTTCATGAAATTCAGGCAGGCGATCGCCAGTATTCCCAGGGCAATTGCTGACAATAACCAGAGATATAACGGGTTTACTGGAGGTATTTCATTATCTGCCACCGTGGCGTCAAGATGACTGCCCTTGAATGGTTTTATAATATATTTATTCCTGCCTTTCATAAAATCGGGATAATAGGTGGCTTCGATACTCTTCAGTTTCTGTTCGAAACCTGCAGGTTCTTTACCTGCCTTAAAAGTTACATAAGTCCTCAGGCCAAAATGATACCACCTGTCCTTTAAATCAGGGAAAGCTATATACCTGTATGTGTCTGAAAGGAAATAGTCATAATTCAAAGTCGAGTTGGAGGGCATGGTGTTGATGACTCCGGTTATTTTGAATACTGTATTCTCCATCTCGAATGTCTTTCCAAGCACATCAGTTGTGCCATACATCTTCTCAGCCGTCTTTTTTGTGACGACAGCTTCATATGGACCATCAAAAAGCTCAGCCTGGTTTCCATAAACAAGAGGAAAACAGAAGAGGCTGAAAAACTCTTTCTCAACTATAGCACCTTTCATATTATCAAATCTGTCCTGCCCGACTTTCAAATCGAAATATGAGCTCATAAGTGATACTACCCTGTCCAGTTCCGGGTAATCCTTCTTCAGGACATCTGATAATGCCAGCGGTGTTATTGCACTGACTGTACCGTCCTGCAGGTTTCCTGTCAATACCCTGTATATGTGTCCAGTATTAGTATTAAAACTGTCAAAATTAGTATTAAAACTGTCAAAAGAGGTTTCGTATCTTACATACATAAGAATAAGCAGACTTATGGTCACACCAACAGATAACCCGATAATATTGATCCAGGTAAATTTCTTGTTAGTGAACAGGTTCCTTAGATTTACTTTGATAAAGAATAGGAACTTTCCCATATTTCGGATACTATTTTAATTTACTACTCTTGCCTTCTGACTTCCAACTTCCGTCTATTCTTCAAACCTGACATTGACATTTCCACCACTTGAATGCATATAGACAGGAATACCGCCACCTTTCAATGTTCCTTTTACGCGATCTTTTTCAATACTTCCTGAAAAATCACGCAATTCAATATTGACTTTATCTGCTCTCAGATCCAGATCCAGACCAAGGTCCTGACCATTTATGATAGTCGCATCAATGCCTCCCCCGCTGGATTGCAGGTATAATTCCTTACTTAAACCTGATATATTTATACGAACCGGACCGCCACTGGATGTAGCTCTCACAGACCCTGCCTCCCCGGTGATACCTACGCCGCCTCCACTGCTGCCGGCATCTGCATCACCATGAATATTGTTGAGGTGTACACCACCGCCTGAACTATGCGCATAAACGCTTCCCCAGGCATCATCCAGGGTGACACCGCCTCCGCTTGAACTAAGGTGAATATCTCCGTGCTGATTTGAAGCTGTCACCCTGCCACCAGATGAACTGGCTGTTGTTGTGCCTGTAATATCTTCAAGGTGTACACCACCTCCGCTGCTCGAAAATTTATGTGTGCCTTTTACACCGGTAACACTTACTCCTCCACCGCTGGAAGATACATCGCATGACATTTCCCTCGGGACTATTATATTCAGTGAAATACCTGTATTCCACCTGTTGAAGCGTGATTTCTGTCTTATAATTGCCGTGATTGCCGAACCTTCCTTTTCGATTTGAAGGTCATATACATCAAGAACATCATCGATGGCAGGGTCGGAGGGTGGCAAAAGCCTTCCGTTCTTCCTGATGAAAAGCTGGACCACTACCTTATTCTGATCGTGTGTGGATACCTGCACTCCGCCGCCGGATGACCTGGCAGTAAGTGTTCCGGGCTGGTCAATGTCAAACGTCTTTACCATGGTCGGGGTCCGGTTTTCCTGGGTAAACCCGTTACAGGAAAATAGCACAAAAAGTAACACTATCAGTAAATACATCTTTGAATCTGACTTGGTTTTCATTGTAAGAAATTTTTAATATTTAACGAAGCTTATAATGCTCTAATTTACAGTATTCCTATAATTATCTTTTATCTTCCTACACGTGTTTGCGCGGATTTGTAATCCGCGCAAACCAGCCATATCTTTTATCTTTCTACTCATATCTGAGTACCTCAACCGGATTCTTAGTTGCAGCCCTCCAACTGGTCCAGCTGACAGAAATATAAGCAACTAAAAGTGCCAGTATGCCTGAGACTGCAAATATCCATATGTTTATATCTGTTCTGTATGCAAAGTTCATTAGCCACTTTTGCATGGCGTACCATGATAGCGGAAAAGCTAATAAAAAGGAGATAACCACCAGTTTAAGCGAATTCCTGTTAAGCAAAGTGAGAATTTCATATTCTCTGGCACCATTCACTCTTCTTATCCCAATTTCCTTGGTCCTATGTACGGTGGAAAATGCTGATAATCCGAAAAGTCCTATGCTGGCTATGAAAATTGCCAGTATTGTAAATACAAACAGGAGATTTTCAAATCTTTTCTCCGATCTATACTGAAGGTCATAAGTCTGGTCGAGAAATGAATATTCGAATGCAAATGCCGGACATAATTCATCCCATACTGCTTTAATATTTTTGAGAGATGCTGCAGGATTGCCAGGATCTATTCTTATGTTTATATAGTTCAAGCGAAGATGAGTATAAAACAGGAGAAGGGGTGTCTGCTGATAGTTAAGGCCCCTGTAATGAAAGTCCTTTATTATTCCGATGATGGTACCCTTTATTCCATTGCCGGGCAGAATTACCTGACCGATAGGATCTTTAAGGTTATATTGCCTTACAGCAGTCTCATTTATAAGATATGTTGTTCTTAATTCAGACGGAACCTCTGCTGAAAATGCCCTGCCCTCTTTCAGTTGAATCCCCATAGTCTTCAGGTAATCTGCATCCACATAATTATTGAAATATTTGTTCTCATGGCCTTCGATGTTTACACAACACCACGATCCCCAGTAACTCCCCATGAGCCTGCTTGAATAGGATACTTTTTCTATACCGGGATATTTCATTAGTCTTTCCTTAAAAAGGGCAAGATGTTCCTCCAGCTGTGAATTAATTTTAAGATTGACAAGGTCCTTTTTATTAAAGCCAAGATCTGCCTTATCCAGGTAATCGAATTGTTTAATGGCAATAAGCGTACAACATATAAGAGTAACAGCAACTATATTCTGGAACAGTACGAGCCCGTTTCTTATCCTTACCTGTGTTGATCTGACACCTGCTGCAATTTTTGGGGTATTAATATTAAAGGAACTTAGATGGTACCCCGGGTAAATCCCTGTTAAAAGCACGAAAAGAACAAATGCTGTAGTTCCGGTAATAATGTTATTTCCGGTAGCCAGATCGCTAACCTTTACAGACAGACCTGCCACAGAATTCAGCATCGGGTTGATAAACCAGAGGATCATAAATGCTATTGCCAGGGAGGATATAATATAAATTATGGTCTCAAACATAAATTGCGAGATAAGATGAAGCTTTGAGGCACCCTGTATCTTTTTCATGCTGACTTCTTTCGATCTTGATACTGCATCGGCTATTGTCAGATTAATGAAGTTTATTGAAGCAAGAAGAAGAATAAAGATTGAGATAGATATCAATATCCTGTTATACAGGAGATTGCCGTGTTTTGTATTGCTTTCGTTCTCAATCTCATGCGAGTAGTATATATCATTGAAAGGTTTAAGATTGAAATCCTCATTATAATGATATTTCCTTACCAGATCGAGTATTTCTTTTTTTGATGTTTCAGGAGGGACATTTTCAGACAGCATGAGATAGGTCGGGTACATCCAGCCATCGTATTCCTTCAAAACGCCTTTATACCGTATTTGCTCCATGCTGCTTAAAGATGCAATAACATCCGTTTTAAAATGAAGATATGGCCTGTCTTTCATAATACCTGTCACGGTAAAATCGTATTGATTCTCAAATCTTATAATTTTGCCCAGAGGATCTGAGTCTCCAAACATTCGTTTCGCAGTGCTCTCTGACAGCACGATGGAAAAGGGCCTGGCAAGCGCTTCCCGACGATCACCCTCAGCAAGGTTAAACTGAAAGACCTTAAAGAAGGTACTGTCAGCAAAAACCATTTCTTTAAGATTGAAAGGGGTATTATTTATTTGTAAACCTACATCGTTCAGGAAATTCAGCCTGGTGGCAATAATATTGTCAGCCAGGCTCTGGTTAACGGCATAACCAATAAAGGCCGGCATACTTCCCCACTGGGCATCAAGGCGATATATCCTGTCACTGTCGGGCACATTTTTGTCGTATTTGTTCTCTTTTAAAATGTATGACCATATTACTATGACAGCTGATATACTGACAGCCAGACCAAATATCTTTATTAAGGATGATGCCAGCTTTTTCCTGAAGTTTCTGAAAGTGATATTAATAATTCCTGCTAAAAACATTTTTCCTTTTGTCTTTTATCTTCCTACACGTGTTTGCGCGGATTTGTAATCCGCGCTACAACCGTAATCTTTTATCTTCCAGCTCATACCTGTGTCAGCGCGGATTTGTAATCCGCGCCTACTAGCCATATCTTTTATCTTTCTACTCATATCTGAGTGCCTCAACAGGATTGCCTGTCGCAGCTTTCCAGCTTTGCCAGCTGACTGTAAACAGGGTTATGCCTATAGCAATAATGCCGGCAAGAGCAAAGAGCCACCAGCTTATGCTGGTCTTATATGCGAAATTTCCAAGCCAGCTTTTCATAGCATACCAGGTTACCGGACATGCTATTAAAAATGCCACAGCCACCCATTTTACTATATTATTGTTAAGCATTATCATAATTTCAGATGTTTTTGCTCCATTTACTTTTCTGATCCCTATCTCTTTTATTCTGCGCTGACTGGCGAATATGGAAAGGGCAAGTATTCCCAGGCTGCAAATTATAATCGCGCTGCCTGCAAACAAAGAGAAAGCATGACGGAATTTTATTTCTGACTGATACATGTTTTGAATTGCCCTGTCAAGAAAACTGACTTCAACAGGGAAGGAAGGTGAGAGTACAGCAGCTTCTTTTTTTATATCGCTAAATGTCTTTACAAGAGCCTGGAAATTTCTGGTTCCGGTTACCACCATACAATATGATGCATACGAGTCGTTTCTTATAGCCAGCGGTATAATAGGCTCATTAACGGACTTATAATGAAAATCTTTAACAACACCAATAATTTCAGGAGATGGTCCGGGCAAATCAGTTACAAGGATCGCACCAACAGGATCTGAAATATTGTTTTCACGGATAAATGCTTCATTAACAATGATTTTTTTCCTGTCAGAAGCCAAGCTGTCATAGAAAAATCGACCGGAAACAAGTTGAAGGCCAAGCATTTTAAAAAAATTTGCATCAGCACTAAATGTATCAAAGTCTATAATTTTCTTTTCACCATTAATATTAAATTCCCTCTCCCAGTATGACATCGTTTTTCCGGGATAATACTGCGAGAAGGAGATATCTTTTACTCCCGGCAGGTCAAGAAGGAATTGTTTTAAAACATCCCTTTTCTCATTTAACTCCGATGTAAGACCAATTGCTACAATATTTTTCTGGTTAAATCCAAGGTTGGTACTGCCAAATCTTACCTGTTTCTGGACAAGCAAGGTAAAAGATATCAGTGCAATGGATATAGCAATCTGGATTGTCACCAGTGTACCGCTGAAAGCAAAGTTGCTCTTTCCTTTTACCATGGTCTTCTTTAGGTTGTCAATGGCTTTTGTTGTGGATATCCTCAGTGATGAAGCAAGGCTAAAAAGAGAACTTAGTAATCCTATTGCAAGAACAGACAGAACCAGAAAAATTCCGGAATTTACTATTCCCAGATTAAATTCAATACCGGTGTAGCTACTGATAGGCTCTTTTAATAAATTGACAAGTTCAATCGCAATCAGTAATGCAGCAAGGAAATAGGCAAAAGACTCAGCAATTGCCCTGCCGATAATTGAAAATTTTGTGGCTCCGATCACTTTTAGTACCCCGGTCTGCCTTATATTCTCATTCCATCTGGACGATGATATATTTACAAAATTGATTATCGCGATTATCATTACAAGAGCAGCAACCAGTAAAAGGATCTTAACCTTTTTTCTATCACCCGATTGCAGATAATTATCACCAAATAGTGTAAAGCCTGAAAAATAGATCTTTTTAAGAGGTGTAAGTCCGACATTTTTCCAGTCTTCCCTTTCCTTATCAGGAAACAAAGCCAGGATTGCCTTGCCTGTCTTTGCTGGATCAGATCCAGTATGGAGAAGAACAAATGTCTGGAAATCACACCATCCCCATTCAGTATATTCCCCTTCATTTTCCATAAGGACTTTCCTTGTTGCTATATTGGAAATAGAACTGAATGATAAACAGGAATTGGCATTCGGTCTTTCAATTACAGCACTTACCGTCAGTATGTTGGAATTGTTGAATTTTATTTTCTTCCCAAGTGGATCATCCCTGCCAAAGAGCTTATACGCCAGATCACTGGTAATGACAATAGTGAGAGGATCTTTCAATGCAGTTTCAGGATTTCCTTCTATGAACTTATAAGAAAAGATCCTGAAGAAATCATCATCAGCAAATACCATATCAGTCTCAAAAGGCTGATGGTCATCGGTCTGGAAAACGGGAGATCCCCATGTTCCACTAATTCTTGTACTGTATTCTATTTCCGGAACCTCTGAATCAAGATGATCCTTCAGAATACCAGGAGTATACACATGTTCACTGTTGCCAAAGATAAATATTCTGTCACTATTCCTATGAAAATGATCAGTGGTAAGCTCACTGTAGCAGTATAATGATAATATTATTACCAGAGTGAGGCTGACCGACAGACCGGTCAGGTTTATCAGGTTGATACCTGGTCGCCTCAGGAAACCCCTTATTATAGATTTAAATATGTTCTTCATTTCCGGTATGGTTAGAATCGGAATTGTTTTTTGAGTTACCAAAGATTACCTTACCGGATATGTTACTATTTCTGTGCCAATTTTTTAATGTGCTGAAAAACAGCAGTATATTATCAGAACATAAAGATGGCGGTTAAGAAATTTTACAGCCAGGCGTCAAATAATTTTACACATATTGGGATTTTATACTTTTTAGAAATATTTTTACCTTATGAAGGATGTGGTATATCATGCCGTAGTAGATTAAGCCCTTCATGATAAAAACCTGTAAACAGTAATAAATGGTACAAGCAGTAAAAGGACACATTCTGATTGTTGATGATAACAGGAGTATCCTCAGTGCTCTGGAGATATTGCTCATGCCCGAGTTCAAATCTGTTACAACGATCTCGAATCCAAACCTTATACCGGGGGAGCTTGATAAGCGTGAATATAACCTTGTGATCCTTGATATGAATTTCAATGCCGGGGTCAATTCCGGGAATGAAGGAATATACTGGCTGGGAAGGATCAGGGAGACTCATCCTGAAATATCGGTTGTGATGATAACTGCTTTTGGTGACATTGACCTCGCGGTTAAGGCACTGAAAGAAGGTGCCTCAGATTTTGTACTGAAACCCTGGGATAACGAGAAGATGCTGGCAACCCTTAAGCTTGCACTTCAGCTAAACCTTTCGAAGAAAGAAGTTAAGAAGCTCAGGGAGCGTGAGTCTGAGTTAAAAAATGAGATTAACAGGGATCAAAAGCTAATAGTAGGTTCATCTCCACAATTGTTGAAAGTAATGGAAATGGTTCGAAAGGTGGCTGCAACCGATGCCAATGTATTAATAACAGGGGAGAACGGTACGGGCAAGGATATGGTAGCCCAGGAGATACACCGTCTATCATCAAGATCTTCGGAGGTTATGGTAACGGTTGATATAGGGTCATTGTCGGAAACACTTTTTGAAAGTGAGCTTTTCGGGCACCAAAAGGGAGCTTTCACCGATGCACGTGAGAACAGGAAGGGTAAATTTGAAATTGCTAACCAGGGGACACTGTTCCTCGATGAGATCGGTAATCTCACCTATCATCTGCAGTCGAAGCTGTTGACTGCCCTCGAGAGCCGCCAGATAACACGCATTGGCTCAAATGAAGTGATACCTATCGACATAAGACTTATATGTGCTACAAACAGGAATATTGAAAAGATGGTTCTTGATGGTCTGTTCAGGGAAGACCTTTTATATCGTATCAACACAATTCAGATTGAACTTCCTCCTTTGAGGGAAAGGGGTAATGATATTATTCTTCTGGCTGACTTCTTCCTTGGGAAGTTTTCAGGCAAGTATGGTAAGAATAAAGTCAGATTTACAAGGCAGGCCTATGACAAACTTCTGTCATACAGGTGGCCGGGAAACATAAGGGAGTTGAGGCATACTGTCGAAAAAGCTGTCATTCTTGGGGAAGCTGAAACAATTAAACCTGAGGATCTTTACCTGAGACATCCTGGAACGACTATATCAAGTGAAAATCCAATCACACTTGAAGAAATGGAAAAGATGATGATTATAAAGGCACTTGATTCAAATAACGGCAACTTCACGGCAGCCGCAGAACAGCTTGGAATAACTCGTCAGACTCTTTATAACAGGTTTAAAAAAACAAATCAATGATAAGCAGGAATCTATATCTGAATATAATTATCAGGGTTCTTCTGGTAGTTGGCTTTTCCGTTCTGCTGGGTTACCTGCTCGTCAGAGACGATTCTTTCAGGTACTCCCTGTTGTGTATTATGGCAGTAATATCAGTAACAGTAAGCCTTATAAGTTATCTTAATTCCACTAACAGGAAGATCCGCTTTTTCTTTGATTCTGTCAGAAATGAGGATTCCAGTCTTTCTTTTCCCACTGACACCAGGAACAGGACTTTCAGGGAACTGAATAAAAGTATGAATGTTGTCAACAGCCAGATACAACAGCTGAAAATTGACAACAGGAACCAGGAGCAGTATTTCCAGATTCTCATTGAGCACCTGGCTACCGGTATTATTTCATACGATAGCAAAGGCTATGTCATTAACACAAACTCCGCTGCCAGAAAGCTTTTGTCAATTGAAGTTCTGAATCATATCCAGCAGATTGAGCGAATAGACGATAAACTATACCAGGCTGTAAAAAAAATAAAACCATCGGAGAGAAAGCTGGTATCATTCCATATTGATAATGATGAGATCCAGTTGTCTCTGAAGGCAACATCGTTCAGGCTTAAAGACAGGGACATGGTTATATTGTCTGTTCAGGACATAAAGAATGAACTTGATGAGAAAGAACTGGAATCGTGGATGAAGCTCATCAGGGTTCTCATGCATGAAATAATGAATTCAATTGCTCCGATAACCTCCCTTTCTGAGAGCCTTTCAAGGATTTATCTTTCAGATGACCAGCCAGTATTACCCGAGCAGGTGACAACACGGACTATTTCAACAACCCTTCAGGGTCTTAATGTTATTAAGGAGCAGGGCAGGGGTTTAATGTCGTTTGTCGAATCATTCCGGAAGCTTACACGTGTACCCGAACCTGTTAGGAATAATTTTAAAACAGCCGACCTGGTAAGCAGGATACAAATATTGTACAGTTCGCTGGCCAACAGCGAAAAAGTTACCCTTTCAATCAACCTAAGCGATCCCGGTCAGGAAATATTTGCCGATCAGAATCTCATCTCCCAGGTGCTTCTAAACCTGGTGAAAAATGCCCTGGAAGCAAATGAGACTAATCCAGAAGGGGAAATCAGGATTCTGGCAGGAACTGATGCAAACGGAAGGCCTGAAATATGTGTTGCGGATAACGGTCCGGGTATACCGGAAGAAAATCTTGATGAGATATTCGTACCGTTTTTTACCACCAGGAAGACAGGATCGGGTATAGGCCTCAGCATTTCCAGGCAGATCATGAAAGTACACGGAGGGAACCTCAGGGTGAGATCTGTTGCCGGTAAAGGGACGGTTTTCTGTATGACATTCTAATCGTAGCGGATTGCCTTCACTGGTGTTATCCGACTGACCAGCTGGGAAGGTACAAGAAGCATTATGAGAATTGCTGCCATGGTACCTGCATTTAAAAGGATTATATGTACCGGATCCAGATTAACTGGGACTGTTTTTATATAATACGATGATGGGTCAAGAGTTATCAGTCCTGTCCTGAGTTGAAGGAACGCAAGACCTATACCTGTAAGGTTGCCCCAGAGAAGCCCCTTGCCTATAAGGTAGGCTGCCTGATACAGGAATATCCTCCTGATGGTTCTGTCATCGGAGCCCAGTGCCTTAAGAACTCCGATCATATTCGTCTTTTCAAGTATAAGTATCAGGAGACCTGATATCATATTGAAACCAGCAACTACCAGCATCAGGATTATTATTATTATTACATTCATATCCTGGAAGTTAAGCCAGTCGAAAATCTGTGGATAGCGCGACCTGATATTTGTTACCTTAAATTTGGGAGCATCCTCTGTGATGCCATATCCAATAATATCTCTTATTTCGGATGTCATCCGGTCAAGCTTGTTAAAATCGTCAATGTAGATTTCAAGTCCGCTTACCTGGTCGGGGCGCCAGTTGTTAAGCCTCTGTATCTGGCCTATATCACAGAAAACGTATATCTTGTCAAACTCCTCAAGGCTCGTTTCATATATTCCGCTTATTACAAACTTACGAACACGTGGAGGGTCCTGTATGAAGTGCATAAGAAATGAGTCGCCTGTCTTTAGCATAAGCATGTCCGCAATCTTTTTTGATATTATCACCTTATTGGTGCGGACTGAGTCATTAACCTGGAATACAGAGCCTTCAATCATATTGCTTTTGAAATAACTCCAGTCAAAATCGCTTCCGACACCCTTAAGCACAACTCCCTGGATATCCTTATCAGTCTGTATAATACCCGCTTTGGTGGCAAATACTTCAACATGCTTTATTCCCGGCAGTGCTTTTATCTTTGGCACGAAATCCTGCCTGTCACTTATTGGAGTTGTCTCGAAGGAAATATTCGAGTCAAAATTCATGATCTGGATATTTGATCCGAATCCTACTACTTTTTCCCTTATCTCCTGTTTGAAGCCCGTAAGTATTTCCACTGCCAGTATCATAACGGCAAGGCCCATTGCAATTGCGATGATGGCAATTATATTTATGGGGCGCGAAAAGCTGGTACCTTCGCGTCTCCCTTTTATTTGTCTCTGAGCTATGAAATACGGAAGATTCATCTTATTTCTGAAGGCTCAAATTTAAGAAATTAAAATAAAATCTGCAGAAGGACACTTCCTGTTTGATATTATTTCAAAGGGTAAAATCCATGGATATATACATACCAACCAGGATAATCTGTATTGATACCTGATATGTTATGTTCAGTTACAGGTAATTTCCAAGGGATTTTCGGTCGATTTTAAGCGTGAAAAATGCTATTGGAATTACTTTCAGGTATAAATATGAGGTGATTCTCTCATTTTTAGTTGGAATATATTAATTCCCGGCCAATTCGCGGAGCGATTTCATCATTGCCAGCCACTTGCATGTTACAGAGTCCTGAACCACGGAGTGGTTCCATGATTATAGGCTAAAGAATATTCCTGCAGATCAGATGAAATGCCTTTCCAGGGTTGGCATATGTGTCGCCCTTTCAGGGCTCTGTGGTTTCCAGGGAGGCCGTACCCTGCGGCTTACGCCGGAGGTTATTCATATTACGCCCTTTCAGGGCTGGACTATCTATCGTTATTACTGGTTTGAATTTATGTGCAGTGACTTCAGGGCTGGCCTGTATCGCTATTAGTGAATTGGTTTTACGGACAGTATTTTGTCATGGACCTTTTCAGCAAAAAGATATCAATGAATAAGCCGCGATGTGGCGACACTTGATACCCAGGTATATGAGCCCTGCAGGGGCGACACACTTGTTAAGCGATCAGGGGATCCTTCGGCTTCGCCTTCAGGATGACACGGTAATTTGGATGATCATAGGGGGAATGAGGCACGGCGTTTTGTATCGGCTTTTTTCCTGGATGACAAATGTTCTTCAAAACGCCGTGCCTCATTCCCCCTCCCTTTAGCCCAATTGCATTGTCATCCTGAGCGTTAGCGAAGGATCCCCAAGATGGTGGCAAAATGTCAATTGTATAATAGTCGTGGCAGGGAGCAGATCTGGCCCGGTGCTGGCTCATAATATAACATCGCACCATATACATACCAGTCTGGATTATCTATATTGATATCTAATATGTTATATTGTTCCTGGGACAATTTTTATGGAATTTCTGGTCAATTTTTACTATCAGAACACACAATTAAAATAACTTTCTGCTATGAAATTAAGGTAATTCTCTCATTCTTAGTTGGAATATATTAATTCCCGGCCAATTCGCGGAGCGATTTCATCATTGCCAGCCACTTGCATTGTCAACCTGAGCGTTAGCGAAGGATCCCCACCATGGTAGCAGAAAGTCAATTGATTAATAGTCAGAGTTTGGAGCATTATTGGTCCGGTGCTGGCTCATAATATAACCTCGCACCATAATCATAACAGTTTGAAAATTTCAGAAATCAGTGCAACCTTTTGAAAAAAGGCCTAGCTTTACATTAAACAATTTTCCCTTTTATGAAAAAAATTATTCCTGTCATTTTGTTTATTGCTGGACTGTTTTCAGTCTCATGCACAGCAAAAAATCAAGAGATTATTACAGGGGCTCAACAGACAGACCTGTACAGGCCCATGATAGAAGGTAAGACAATTGCTGTTGTTGCAAACCAGACCTCCATGGTTGGTAAGGTACATCTCGTTGATACGCTCAAATCTTTGGGCTATGATATTAAGTCAATCTTTTCTCCCGAGCATGGGTTCAGAAAAATGGCCGATGCCGGTGAGCAAATTGACAACGGTATTGATCAAAAGACCGGAATACCACTTGTCAGTCTCTACGGTTCCCATCTGAAACCTACAGCCGGCGATCTTAACGGGATGGATGTGGTTATTTTCGATATCCAGGATGTCGGGACACGCTTCTATACCTATATTTCAACATTGCATTATGTTGTTGAGGCATGTGCGGAAAATAATGTAAAGTGTATTGTTCTTGACAGGCCGGATCCTAATGGTTTTTATTTTGACGGAAACATTCTCGATACTGCCTACCGCTCATTTGTAGGAATGGACCCGGTACCTGTTGTTCATGGGATGACAGTGGGAGAATATGCAATGATGCTTAACGGAGAGGGATGGCTGAAGGATGGAGTGAAATGTGATCTTACCGTCATCCCTTGTAAGAACTATACTCATGCCACACTATATGAACTTCCGGTAAGACCATCACCGAACCTTCCCAACCAGAATTCAGTATATCTTTACCCGTCGCTTTGTTTCTTCGAGGGTACTGCCATATCAGTCGGCAGGGGAACCTCGTTCCCCTTCCAGGTATTCGGCAGTCCCGAACTTCCCGATAATGGATTCAGCTTTATTCCGCGAAGTGTTCCGGGGGCTAAGAATCCTCCTTTCATGGGTGAAAAGTGCTATGGCACTGACCTGAGAAGTGCAATGAAAGAGCAAATTGTTCCTGTAC
>JBJKPQ010000035.1:0-17170 GCA_046706305.1 Bacteroidales bacterium | reverse complement strand
TACTGTAACATCATAATCAGGAAATTCTTCACGGGCTGTTTTTGATGCGGAATAAACTGAAGCGCCTGCCTCACTCACGACGAACACCTGTATATCCCTGTCGAATTTAATATACTTGATAAAATCTTCAGTCTCCCTGCTTGCTGTCCCGTTACCTATGGCAATAGCTTCTGTCTTATATGCATTAACAAGCGAAAGTACCTTTTTGATGGAAAGAGCTGTCTCATTCTGTGGCGGATGCGGATATTTCGTTTCGTTATGCAACAGGTTTCCCTGCCTGTCCAGACAGACAACTTTGCAGCCTGTACGGTAACCCGGATCTATGGCAAGTACATTCTTTTCCCCAAGCGGTGATCCTAAAAGCAATTGACGAAGGTTTTCCGCAAAAACAGCAATTGCTTCATTATCTGCCTTTTCCTTTGAGATATTCCTGAACTCAGTCTCCATCGATGAAGATAATAGGCGTTTCCAGCTGTCTTTTACAGCTGCTTCAACAATTTCGGATGATGCATTCCGGCCTTTTATGAAAATTTTTTCCAGGATTTCAAGTGCCCTCTCTTCATCAGGCTCTATTGTAAGACGAAGGAATCCTTCATCTTCTCCCCTTCGCATTGCCAGCAAACGGTGAGACGGACATTTTTTCAGGATTTCCGACCACTCGTAGTAATCACTGAACTTTATTCCTTCTGCTTCTTTGCCCTTTACCACTTTGGAGACTATTACCGCCTCTCTTTCAAACAATTGTCTTAACTGCCTGCGCGCCTTTTCGTCCTCACTTACCCACTCTGCAATTATATCTGAAGCACCGGCAAGGGCTTCCTCCGCTGTTGTAACATCCTCTGTAATATAAGCTTCAGCCTTCAGATACGGGTCATTTTCCCTTTGGTCCATAATCAGTACTGCCAGCGGTTCAAGACCTTTCTCCCTTGCAATAGTGGCACGTGTCCTTCGTTTAGGCCTGTAAGGTAAATAAATATCTTCCAGTTCGGCCATTGTAAGGGCTCCCTCTATCTTTTGTCTGAGTTCAGGAGTCATTTTCTCCTGTTCCTCAATCGATTTAATAACAGCCTCCCTCCTTGCATCAAGCTCTTTCAGCCTGTCATACTCTTCCTTTATATTCATTATCTGGACCTCATCCAGACTGCCGGTCATTTCTTTCCTGTACCTGCTTATAAAAGGCACCGTAGCGCCCCCGTCCATTAATCGGATTGTATTTTCAACCTGCCAGTCGTGCAAAGCAAGTTTCTTTGCTATTAGCTGAATGTTCCTTGAAGTATCCATATTTTATCTATTCAACATAAATAACCAATCCTTTCAGGTATTCGCTTTCAGGATGATAAATATTAACCGGGTGGTCAGGTGGCTGACTCATCTGGTGAAGTATCCTTACTTTACGACCGGTATTGGCAGCAGCTGCAAAAACAGATTTCCTGAAGTTTTCCCGGCTGACGACCTGCGAACAGGAAAAGGTAAAAATAATACCTCCCGGCATGACCTGTTCAATAGCTTTCCTGTTTAATCTTTTATATCCCTGGAGAGCATTGGCAAGCACATTATTATGCTTGGCAAAAGCAGGCGGATCAAGCACTATCAGATCATATTTATTTCTTATATCATTCATGAATTCAAAGGCATCAACCTGGTATGACTCATGTCTCTTATCATCACCATAGTTCAGCCTGATATTCTCATTTGCCATCTCAATGGCCGAAAAAGAACTGTCTACTGTATGAACATGGGCTGCGTTTTTCATCGCATACACCGAAAAGCCGCCTGTATATCCGAACATGTTAAGCACCTTCCTGCCCGTGGAATACTCCTGTAATAATTTCCTGTTATCACGCTGATCGATGAAAAAGCCCGTTTTCTGACCAGTCGTCCAGTCAATCCGGAATTTATAACTGTTTTCTTCAACAACCACCGGTCCAGAATTACCAAACAGAAAACTGTTTTTGACACCTGCTGAGGCCATATGAGGTAAAGTACCTTCACTTTTATCATAAACAGCCGTAAGCTTATCGTTGAGGAGGTCAACCAGTATGGAAGTGATTTCCTGCCTCAGTTTATAAAAACCCAGGGAATGCATCTGGACAACTGCCACACCATTATAAAAATCTATAATCAATCCCGGCAAACCATCACCTTCACCATGAACAAGTCTGTATGCGTTTAATGTCGGATTGCCAATGATGTTAATTGCTTCCCTGTATTCAACAGCCTTCTTTATCCTGGCTCTGAAAAAATCGAGGTCAGGCATCTCCTGTTCAAATGTCAGAATCCTTACAGCTATTGATCCAGGTGCATAATGCCCTGTTGCAAGGAAATTATCCTTATTGTCAAAAATATCCACAAGGTCCCCTTCTGAAGGAGTGCCATAAATTTTTTTTATAGCTCCTGAGAAAATCCAGGGATGAAAGCGTTTCACCGACTGATCCTTGCCCGATTTTAAAACTATTTTTGTGTGTTGCACTTATTTTTAATTTTTCCTGGATAAATTTTCCTGAAGTCTGATTTTTAACCCTTAATCACAGCCCAGGGCCATTTGCAGACAACGAGGTACAGATACATACTGAATTTCTGAATCAATTTCTCTTCGGAGAAACAGTACCTCCATGATTAGGTCCATGCGTTTCTCTTCCATTTATAAGTTTCCTGTATATCTGCTGACAAACCCATGCATCAGTAGCTGCATAAATCTGTTGCGCTTCCGTAAGAAGATCAGCCTCCCAATCAGTTATCTGTTGTCTTTTTGATATTCTGAAACCAAGTATAATAGCCACAAGCTTTTTAAGACCTGAACTCTGAATCCCGTAATCCTTAACCATTGTCTGCAGATCAACAAACCCATCAGGAATAAATTTTTTAACATTCTTCAGATGCCTTATGTCGTCATGGACCGCCACACCTGCCTTTATAACTTTGGGATCAGCCAAAAGTCCGGCCAGGCTGTCGGGGATACCTATTTTATTAATACGGAACAGACAGGCAACAGAGTCTGTGGAAAGTTGTATAAGAGAAACTGAATTCCTCTTTCCCTTCCTGAATGTCGGTTTTGTCTCTGTATCAAACCCTAACAGGTCCGTCCCCAGTAATCTTGGAAAAACTTCATGATATAATTGGAGATTATCCACAACTATTATTTCACCTTTAAACCACGACAGCTCTCTCTCTGCTATCTCTTCTGATGTAATGTTCTCCTGATAACTGTTATTCACCATTTTCCCTGTAATCCTTTTGCTTTCTGGATATGATCCAGTCAGATGTATCCCTGTCATCATCATCCGTATGTTCATCAAGTTCACTGATAACTTCGCCGGAATACAAAAATTTATGAATAGCCCTCATGGCATTAACAAGTTTCTGACCCCAGTAATTCTCAAAATTTAGCCTGCACTCCCAAACAGCATCGTTCATAATCTCATTAGTCCCGGTCTGGTAAAGAAGAAGAAAGTCCTTTATATCCTGGTAAATATCAGCCATATTTTCCGAAATACTCGATACTACAGGACCTGCCGAATCATTCATCTTCTCATCAAAAACCTCAAGGTAATCGTCTGCGGTACCAAATTTCTGACGAAATGTGTTATGTATTCCTACCCAGTCGGCTTCCGTTACAAATTTCTCATTTCCTTCCTCAAAATAAGGTTCAAGCTTTGGCAGTAGAGACGCCTTCAGATACATCAAAGGGAGAATCCGCTGAAGTATTTTAAGCATCTCATCACCTTCTATTTCCGAAGCATGTTCAGCATATTTACAGAATTCATTGGCAACCGCCACAAATTCAATCACATTTCTTGAATATACAGGATCTGAATTGTTGTCCATAATGAATTTTTCTTCAGTGGTACAAAATTAGACATTTAAGCTTAGGATCGGCCTTATATCACGGATTTTTGTAAGATGATTATTTTTAGCTAATATTATTGCATATAACAAAATCACAGGAAATGGAATCTACAGGTAACTATACCAGTCTTAATAAGCTTATTTCCCTTAAAGGTAAAGCAGCTGTTATAACAGGTGGTGCTTCAGGCATCGGACTGGGCACAGCCAGGAAGCTTGCAGCATTCGGAGCCTCTGTCGCCATTCTCGATATGAATGATGAAAATGGTATAAAAGCAGTTGAAGAGATAAATAATGAAGGTGGAAAAGCAGGCTATTTTCACTGCGACGTAAGGATTGCTGAAGATTGCAAGCACGCTGTGGATGAAACATTCAGTAAGTTCGGCAGAATAGACATACTTTTCAATAATGCAGGAGTTGCCGTAAGGAAGAATGCTGTCGACCTCGAACCGGAAGAATGGGATCTTGCACTGGATGTCTCCCTGAAGGGACAATACCTGGTGACAAAATACGCTGTCCCATACATGATTAAAGCCGGAGGAGGAAGCATAATAAACACAGGATCAGGATGGTCTCTCAAAGGCGGAGAGAATGCTGTCGCATATTGCGCAATGAAAGGCGGAACACTCAATATGACAAGGGCCATGGCTATAGATTTTGGAAGATATAACATAAGGGTCAACACCGTTTGCCCCGGCGATATTGATACTCCCATGTTAAAGAGTGAATGTGAGCAGCTAGGAGGCTTTTACGATGAGAAATACATTGAAAGCTGCATAACCGACAGGCCTATCAGTAGAATAGGAACTCCTGATGACGTGGCAAATGTAGTATTGTTTTTTGCAAGCGACATGTCAACCTGGGTTACTGGCGCCCACCTTGTTGTTGATGGTGGCGGCATAGCATGAAAAAAACTTGATGTACCTTTGAAATATGTTAACAGGAGACTATAAAATACTTTATAATATTCTCAGGGATGCGATCGATGAGAAACGTATGTTCCACGATCCCATGTATACTCTTGCTTATGGTAATGATGCGAGTTTCTATCGTCTTGTACCAAAGATTGTGATAAAAGCTGATAATGAAGATGAAATTTCACTTATCCTGAAAGAGTGTGCATCGCTTAACCTGCCCGTTACATTCAGGGCAGCAGGTACAAGTCTATCGGGACAGGCAGTGACTGATTCTGTTCTTGTTATTGCAGGAAACAGCTGGCAAAAATACCATATCGCCGATGATGCATCAACAATAACTATGCAGCCCGGACTGCGTGGCGGCTATATCAATGCAAGGCTGGCTCCCCATGGAAAAAAGATCGGACCTGACCCTGCCTCAATTAATGCTGCCATGATAGGAGGCATAGCCTCAAACAATGCCAGCGGAATGTGTTGCGGCACAGCGGAGAATTCCTACAAAACGGTACAAGGAATGAGAGTGATCATGGCCGATGGCACAATACTTGATACCAGGGACGAAAAAAGCAGATCTGACTTTGCAGTAACCCACCCTGCAATGATCTCAGAGCTGGAAGAACTTGCACAACTGGTAAAAACAAATGCCCCTCTCTCCGGAAAGATACGGAGAAAATATAAGATGAAGAATACAACCGGTTACAGTCTCAACGCCCTTGTCGATTATTCGGATCCTTTTGATATCATTGAACATCTCATGATCGGTTCGGAGGGCACCCTTGGATTCATCTCGGAACTGACATTAAGAACAGTTATTGAACAACCACACCGTGCAAGCTCCCTGATGATATTCCCGGATATAGAACAGGCATGCAGGGCCGTTAAAATACTGAAATCTCAACCTGTTGCTGCTGTCGAACTTATCGACAGGGCAGGCTTGCGCTCGGTGCAGGACCAGAAAGGCATGCCTTCATTCCTGAAAAAACTGAACCTGAAAGTGTGCGCCCTGCTGGTGGAGACAGTTGCTGGCTCAAAAGATAAACTCGACAATAACATCCTGAATATTAAGGAATCAATAAAAGATATCCCGGCCACAATGGATATCAGGTTTACGAGTATACCTTCAGAATACAAACTCTTATGGGATATACGCAAGGGATTGTTCCCTTCTGTCGGGGCAATGAGAAAAGCCGGTACAACTGTAATAATAGAAGATGTGGCCTTCCCGGTCCCTGTACTGGCAGAAGCCACTCTTGACCTGCAGAAACTACTGAAAAAATATCATTACGAAGAAGCAGTGATATTCGGTCATGCACTTGAAGGAAACCTTCATTTTGTCTTCACACAGGATTTCGGCTCAGAAGCTGAGATTTCGAGATATGCTTCATTAATAAATGATGTCACCGACATGGTAGTCAATAAATATGACGGATCTCTTAAAGCCGAACACGGGACCGGACGTAACATGGCACCATTTGTAGAAATGGAATGGGGCAATGAAGCCTATGAGCTCATGAAGGTGATAAAGCAGATATTCGACCCTCTTAATATCCTAAACCCGGGTGTGATACTGAACCCTGAAAAGGATATCCATCTAAGGAACATAAAACCTGTGCCTGCCTCATCAGAAATAACGGACAAATGTACAGAGTGCGGCTTCTGTGAATCATCCTGCGTCTCTGCAGATCTTACTCTCACGCCGAGACAAAGGATAGTGATACACAGGGAACTATCTTCACTTCAGAAAAACGGACAGGAACCTCATGTTGCAGCATCAATTGCCAGGTCATTCTCCTATGCCGGTGATGAGACATGTGCCACAGACGGTCTCTGTTCAATTGCCTGTCCTGTTAAAATAGATACCGGGAAGCTTGTTAAGCAGCTGCGGGAGGAACATGCAGGAAAATACGCTGCCCGGGCAATGAAGATAGCTGATCGTATGAGTACAGTGATGGCTGGAGCCAGGACAGGTCTCTCAGTTGTTAACTTCTTCCATACAGTATTCGGAACAGGATTCATGATACGGGCATCATCCTTCTTAAGAAAAATATCTGGTAACAGCATCCCTGCATGGAATATGTACATGCCTTCAGGTGCTGCAAGAATAAGGTTCAATGTTGAATACCCGGCAAAAAATGAACGGAAGGTAGTGTATTTCCCTTCGTGCATTAACAGGTCTATGGGCGTATCGCACGATCACAGGGAAGAAAAGCAGTTGACGGAGAAAATGACTGATCTTCTTAAAAAGGGAGGATTTGATGTGATTTACCCGGAGAACCTTAATAACCTCTGCTGTGGAATGGCCTTCTTAAGCAAAGGTTACATCGAGGCCGGAATGAAAAAATCGGGGGAGCTTGAAGAAGCCCTCCTTAAAGCGAGCAATAATGGCGAGATACCTGTTTTATGCGATATGAGTCCGTGTCTCTATACAATGAAGGAGAATATGAAGCCTCCGCTCAGGTTATACGAGCCGGTGGAGTTCATTACGGAACACCTTCTCCCCCATCTCACAATTACACCTGTTGACGAGACAATAACAGTTTTCCCTGTATGCAGTATGAAAAAGATGGAACTTGACACAAAGCTTGTTGAGCTTGCCATGAAATGCGCCAGGGAAGTAATCGTACCGGAAACAAATTGCTGCGGCTTTGCCGGCGACAGGGGCTTCACCTTCCCTGAGCTGAATGCCCACGGATTAAAAGATCTTAAGATACAACTTCCAGGAAACGTTAAACATGGCTATTCCACAAGCCGCACCTGTGAGATTGGCCTGAGCCTGCATTCGGGTGTCTCATATAAATCGATCGTTTACCTGGTGGATGAGGCGAGTGAAGGAAGTGGGGAGTAGGCAGTAAAGCTCACTACCGCAAGACTGCAAGACCGCCAGCCTTCGCTACCACCTTTGCTGAAGCTACGGTGGTCTAAGAAAGCTACGGCTGACAAAGCATTACCTATTCCACATGATACTCAAACGGCAGCTGATCGGCAATACGCTGCCTCGACATCTCACCGTCCCAGATAACGGCCAGCTGGTCATAATAACCGTCAGCGTCGAAAAATATCTTGTCCTTCACAGGTACAAGGTAACTTGTTACCTGCTTTGAATAATAGGAGATACCAAGAGGAGTATAGGTGTACAGGTATTTAGTGCGACTGTCCATAACAAGCACTATCTGCGAATAGCCGACAATCTCATTCGCTGAGTTCCTGACAGTAAAACCATTGGCATTCAGATCATTGATCCATAGCGACCGGAAGAAATGCATCCTTGAGCCCAGGTAAGTGGCCTCCCTCTTCCTGTCGATGTATTTTTTTCTGCGCTCACTGAGTGTTGTATCTTCCCTGAAGATAACATTTCCATTGAAGACAAATGTCTTGCTCACCTTGTTATATTCAAACCTGTCGAGGAAATAAGTAATATTATAGCCCAGGGACCTGTTTTCTATAAGCAGGGGTTTAGCAGATAAAGCGATTAATGTATCGCCATCTTCACTTGTCTTAAACACAATATCATTTTCGTTAAGTATTTTGCAATTCAAAGCATTTGCAGTGGTGCCAAGGAATTCATTCCGGAAAGTAGTCAGGTTTTCAGACCTTTTAAGTGAATGAAACTTTGCGGTTACGTTAACTTCCCCAAGCTCTACAACCTTTGTTTCAAGGTAAACATCCAGCGGTTTTGAAGGTGAGAATTTCTTTATTGTTGCCGAATAATATCCTATAGCACTTACTGTCAAGGGCATGGAAGAATATTTAGATGCATTAATTGAAAAATGTCCGTTTATATCTGTCAGGGTACCGGCTGAGGTGCCGTTAAAATATACTGTAGCTGAAATAACCGGTTCCTTAGTATTCTTATCATAAACAGTTCCCTTAATTACCTGTCCCCTTGAAAGAATAGAGAAGCTTATCAGTATCAGTATTATTATTGTTTTCTTCATTTTTTGGATATTATTTTAATTTATCGGTCCCTAAGCAGTTCAA
The DNA here is from genome assembly GCA_046706305.1 of Bacteroidales bacterium. Classification (GTDB taxonomy): domain Bacteria; phylum Bacteroidota; class Bacteroidia; order Bacteroidales; family VadinHA17; genus LD21. The sequence goes on along the minus strand of JBJKPQ010000035.1, from coordinate 8,432 downwards.
TAAGTGAATAGCCTCCGGCAAAATCCATCAGCCGGTCATCATCCTTCATCACCTGATCTTTGTTTCCGAGTCTGAAGTTAATCATAATTCTTTCTTTATAAAGATCCCTGTTAAACGGATCTCTTTTTATAAGCTCATTTAACACTGGCAGAGCTTCTTTATATTCTTCTTTGTCAAGCATTTTATTCAGGCTATCAGCTAAATATTCATTTTTTACAAATACGGGTTCTTTTTTTCCCACTGACGGATATATAGGTGGTAATCCCTGGGAAGCCTTAATGAGTGAAGGTTCAGGAAACAAGGAGCGAAATTTATACTGTGTTGGATAATAAAGATTTGGCATGGCTCCTGAAGCTGTAAAAGCTACCTGGATATAAAAAGACTGATCGTGTTTGACAGTATCACATGGTTTCCAGAGAAATGCTGAGGACCTCAGAGAACTCAATACAATACTGTCTATAATACTGTCTACAGGATTAAAAATGATGACTTCCCTGATGTCTCCTCCGGGTGTAAGCGTAACTTTTGCTATTGAATTGCAGATAAGTCCTGCTTCTTTCTCACTATCAGGCAAATGTATTGTCTTGGTGATATATGAGACCAAACCTCCCTCACCACCCCGGAACCTGTAGTCTATAGGCAGCCTTTCCTTCTGAGAATAAACATTCAGAGTTACAATTGTCAGGATAAGTGATAAGAGAATTTTCCGGATCATCAGCGATTATCATTGCTGACAGTAAATTTATAATTAAATTCTTAGTCAGGCAAAATAAATGTTTGAGTGTTCATTCAATAGTCATTAGATTGGATTCTGACTCCGTGTTATACTCCGTGTAACTCCGTGGTTTAAAGAAGGTCATTCATAGTAATTCATTGTAATTCATTGTAATTCGTTGTAATTTTTTGCTTTGGCCTCCGAAGCTTTAGCGTAGGAGGGTATTTTTTTACCGGTTGTCGGTTGCAGTAAGTTAATTATATCGGATTCCCCTCCTTGGAGAGCCTGCCACGCTCTGCGTGGGGCCAGGGGTGGGTTGTAAAGTGCGAGTTTGAGTGTGAGCCATACCCTGCAAGGGCGCCAATCAGGGTACCTGCAATTACTGCCAATAAATAACCCTTTATATTACTATCCTTAAGGGTTATTTAGTGTAAATCAGTGTTTTCCCAATGGCTATCGGGACAAAAGTCATTCAAGGGTTCTTTTCCTGGTCTTCCTGCCATCATATAATTACATACTTAGGTTCCAGGATAAGTAATGGATATTTTCACCTGATTTTAGTATCAATCCACTTCTAACCCCATAGTAATCAACCTAAGGGGTTGTATTTTTATGATAATGAACCACAAGACTATTTTTTATCTCATACCTTAACTAATATATTCAGCTCTTCCAGAGCTGTAAGAAGTTGATTGGCATTCTACCCCTGGTTCAACCCTAATCTGTATACACAAATATCAAGTAGCAGATTGTTAATATCTTACGTTGATTTGTTGATATAATATATTGATATACAATGTATTACGATCATGTATTTTGTATTTTAATTACATGATACAAAAACAATTTATTGGATTTTTCGAGAATATACTTCCAGATCCAAGAACCGAAAGGAGAGCAGAAAAATTAATGGTAGATTTGTTAAATAATGGTAATGTAGTTGTAAATAAATTCTGTAAAACTCATACGGAAAGAATTGGAGCCTACAGGATGTTGAAAAACAATAGCTTTGATCAAAAAGACCTAGCAGAAGGAGTATATCGTTTCTGTAAAATGAATGTTCATCATGAACATCTTTTATGTATTCAAGACACTACAGAGCTGAACTACAAGCCTCATCGCGGAAGGATTGATGAAGATGATCCGGATATTGGCCCTACAAATGATAATAATATCGGATTTTTTTGTCATCCTGTGTTAGTAATTGATCCTATCGATCAATTACCGTTAGGTTTTTCTTCTATTTATAACTGGAATCGCACCAGAGACATGCCAAACAAGCATGAGAGGAATTATAAGGCTCATGATATCAAAGAAAAGGAATCATTTAGATGGATAAGTAGTGCCCAGAAGACAAAAGAATTACTCGACAATGTCGCATGTCTCACCATTATAGGTGACAGGGAATCAGACATATATGAGGAATTTGCAACAATCCCGGATTACAGGACACACTTATTGATAAGATCATGTTATGACCGAAATCTGTTTGGAGAAAAACAAAGACTATTTGAAAAACTAAATTCTTCTCCCAACAAAGCTATATATGAATTAGATATTCCAGGTGGACCCAACAGGGCAAAACGAAGGACAGAAATGTCCTTAAAATATGAGAAGGTAAAGCTAGGCCTTCCGAAGAACAGGCCTAAAATAAGCAAGCCAGCATTTGTTGAACTATGGGCTATTGAGGCAAGGGAACTCGATGATAATGTTCCTGGAAACGAAGAGCCTATTTTATGGAGATTACTAACAACACATGAGATTAGTGATCCATCTGATGCCCTCAAATATTTAGAATGGTACTCCCTTCGATGGTTAATTGAGGAATTATTCCGTATAATAAAAACCCGAGGATTTTGTATTGAATCAGCTCAACTTGAAAAGGGAGCAAGTTTAAAAAAATTATGTGTTCTAGCTTTACAGGCCGCCCTGACAGTAATGACATTAAAGTTATCACTTAATACAGATCATAAGATTAAAGCAACCTATATATTCTCGGAAGAACAGGTGATGTTTTTTGAAATCTATATGGGCGAACTAGAAGGTAAAACTGAAAAACTTAAGAACCCCTATGAAAAAGGCACTGTTCAATGGGCTTCCTGGGGCATTGCCAGAATGGGTGGCTGGAGTGGATACATATCGCAAGGGCCACCAGGTTACATAACCATGAAAGAAGGATTAGACAGATTCTATGACAGGGAAGAGGGGTTTAGAACTCTTATGAAGTATCTAAGTAAAAAAGATGTGTATAAAGATTAGGGTGAAGCCGGGGGTAAAGACTAACTCAATGATTCTAAGCCCTGCAAGGGCTTAATTTACTTGAAATTTATATCAATAAGGAGCTGATGTAAAATAAGAATTACCAACTGCTTCACAGATCTGACTGATTCAAATAATCCCTTAGGTTGACGGCTATGGGGTTGGAGGTGGGTTTATAAATTAAAGAAATATTTCACATATAACCTTATTTATCCCCTACGGGGAATTAAATATATCATTCAAACATATCCTGCTACAATAATTCATCCCCTACGGGGAAGATGCAAATCCTGTCAATGTTGTCGCTGTTTGTGATCAGGGGATCCCTCGCTTCACTGCGTTCCTCGTCGGGATGACAGTTTGGAAGTAATGGGGAATGTGGAGGGATCTCCAAGATGTTTAATGTAAGCCAATTACATCATTGTTCATGGATTCAGGTGTTAAGGATTATGTCATCAATTTGTGAATCAGCGAAAAATCTTCCGAACACCCCTGATTACAAATCCATGCCAGCAACCTCACAAACATCGGTCGCCAGTTGCCGGATGCCGGTCACCGGTTATCCGCCTTCCAGATCAGCTTCTTGCCGAAGCCAAGCCTGTTATCTGTCATCTTAATATGGGTGAGCCGTACGATCCATAAATGTGTATCCATCAGCACGGCAGGGGGAAAACGTTTAAGGTATGCTTTGCGGGCCTTTGACATAAGATCTCCTTCAGGTTCGGATACATGTCCCTGAAACTGTATGCCGCGTATCTTTCCAATAACCGTTGTCTCCAGCACAACCGATCCTGCCACCTCCGGGTTGATGAGAAACTCTTTGCCATGGCGTGTATCCCGGTCAGTGGTAAAAACCAGGGTATTCTCTTCTTCCATATAGACATAGAAGCAATTAGCGCACCATGGTTCGTTGTTCACCGAGGTTGCTATGGTAAGGACATGATGCTTCCTGAAAAATTCCGTTACTCGCCTGTCAATCATCGTACATCCACCTGTAACTTTTATTTGGAAAACCTGCCAGGTCCATTATACGGTCGACAACTGTCATAACCAGGTCATCTGTTGTGGAAGGATTGCTGTAGAAAGACGGACTGGCAGGACAAATAACCGCACCGGCAAGGGTGAGCGTCTTCATGTTGTCAAGATGAATGAGGTTATAGGGCGCTTCCCTTGGAACTATAATAAGCCGTCTTCTCTCCTTCATCATCACATCGGCCGCCCTTGCTATAAGATTATCGGATGTCCCGTTGGCAATCCTTCCTATGGTTCCCATAGAGGCAGGACAAATGATCATGGTATCATACATTGCCGATCCGGAGGCAAATGGAGCATAGTATGAACCTATACCGTACTCTTTTAAGGGTTGAGAAGCCACAAAAGGGGATCCCGTTTCTGCCTTCCATATCTCCCTGGCAGTATCGGAAAAGACCACGGCTATCTCCTGTGGAGGATTCTCAAGTGCTGTCAGCTTGTCGAGTAACCGTTGGGCATAGACCGCTCCGCTTGCTCCAGTAACCGCAACAACTATTTTTCGCTTTTCCGGATTCATAATTTGTAGTAAAGATCTGGCAAAGATACAGATTTATATTGCAGGATAATATATGTAACATATGTTATGGGATTGGCGGTTTGCTTATTGAGTCAAGTGTCTCAAAACAAAGAAGTTTACAAATGTTAAACCGTTAGGAAAAACTGCCTGGATGCTTTTTGTTCTTATGCTGATCTGTCCTTGCCCTAAGGTCAGTGGTAACTCCGGTATAAAGGACAGAATTATTCTTATTCGACATTATATAGACATACCCCTTCACAGATAGATTGCTTTCAGCTTTGCGGCCAGTATCTCCACTCCCTTTCCCGCCTTCTCCTTTATCACCTCCACCTTACGGTTAACAGGAACACCTACCTCCTTCGGATCAATCAGCCACAGAGATGCTCCTGAAGGGGCAAACTGTACCAGCCCGGCAGCAGGAAAAACATTAAGTGATGAACCTATCACAACAAAGATATCGGCTCCGGCCGTTATATGAACGGCCTCGTCCATCATGGGAACCGCTTCACCGAACCATACAACATGAGGACGCAACTGGCTGCCGTGAACACAGGTATCTCCTATCCTTATGTCGTTATAGCCAATATGGTAAATATGCCCCGGATCGCTTGTACTCCTGGCCTTTGTCAGCTCACCATGCAGATGAAGTATCCTGCTGCTTCCGGCACGTTCGTGCAGATCATCAATGTTTTGCGTAATAATTTGTACATTAAAGTATTTCTCTAGAAGAACCAGCCCTTTATGCCCTTCATTAGGCATGCATCCGGCAAGCTGGCGGCGCCTGGCATTATAAAATCTCAGAACGAGTTCCGGGTCTCTTTTCCATGCCTCCGGAGTTGCGACCTCTCTGACATCATACTCTTCCCAAAGGCCTCCGGAATCACGGAAAGTCTTTATCCCGCTTTCCGAGCTCATCCCTGCACCTGTCAGGACAACAAGCTTTTTCATATGTGTTAGTTTTGATTAAATGGTAATAAGCCTGCCTTCAGTAAGGCAGTGAATCCTCATAAAAGTATTTTTCCTATTTCCTGTGTTTTGAAATATGAGGTTTTCATAACACACCGGAACAGAAAATATTTAGCGCTATATAAAGATAATGAAAATCAGGATAAAGTGCCAATACAATCTGCATTCTGCCAAAGGGAACCATATCACCTTCTGCCTGTTTATTATAACATATTTTATTATCTTTGTGCGAAATTTTTTAAAACACAAAAACTACTATTAATAAGCTGATATAATGGGAAAAACATTTCCTGAATATAAAGGTCTTGATCTCTCGAAAGTAAACAAGGAGATACTTAAAGTATGGGATGAGAATGATACTTTTCATAAAAGTATCCGTGAGTTAAACGGTAAAGGTGAATTTGTTTTTTATGAAGGACCACCTTCGGCAAATGGTATTCCGGGGATTCACCATGTGATGGCCCGGACTATTAAAGACGCAATATGCCGCTTTAAGACTCAGTGTGGTTATGAAGTTAAGCGCAAGGCAGGATGGGATACTCACGGGTTGCCCGTTGAGCTGCAGGTTGAAAAGGCTCTTGGCATAACAAAAGAGGATATCGGGAACGAGGAGTCAGCTAATTATATCTCAATTGTAGATTTCAACAGGGAGTGCAAGAAGGATGTGATGAAATACACAGACCTCTGGGAAGATCTGACAAGAAAGATGGGTTACTGGGTTAATATGGACGATCCATATATCACATTTGATAACAGGTATATCGAAACACTCTGGTGGCTTCTGAAACAGCTTCACGAAAAGGACTACCTGTACCAGGGATATACTATTCAGCCATACTCCCCGGCAGCAGGGACGGGTCTCAGCTCACATGAACTAAACCTTCCGGGTTGCTACCGCGATGTAAAAGACACAACCTGTATCGCTCTTTTCAAACTTAAAAGGGATAAAACTTCAGAGTTCCTCTTCAAAAACAACGATACCGATGATGTCCACATGATGGCATGGACAACAACACCATGGACCTTACCCTCAAACACAGCTCTTGCAGTGGGGAAGGATATCCGGTATGTTAAAGTGAAGAGCTTCAACCCCTATTCAGGCGATCCGATTACCGTTGTGGTCGCCAAAGACCTCCTTAATTCACTGTTCCCCGGCGGAGCAGATGATGATCTTATGGGAGAATACAAACCTGGAGACAAAAAGCTGCCTTATAAAATTATCGATGAATGCAACGGTAAAGATCTCGAAGGGATAACCTATCACCAGCTTATCGACTGGGTCAATCCGGGTGAAGGTGCCTTCAGGGTACTTACCGGTGATTTCGTGACAACGGAAGATGGTACGGGTATTGTTCATATAGCTCCTACATTCGGTGCCGACGACTACCGTGTAGGAAGGGAAAACGGCGTTCCTCCCCTTATGATGAGAAGGAAAGACGGTACCCTGGGACCTATGGTTGATAAAAGAGGATTTTTTGTTCCCCTGGCTGATCTTGATGAAGAGTTTATAAAAACAAATGTAAACACTAAGACATATAAGGACTTTGCAGGCAGGCCCGTGAAGAATGATTATGATCCGGGTTTAGCTCCTGATAAAGATACCCTCGATGTTGACATAGCCGTGATGCTGAAACAACAGGGCAAGGTATTCAGGATAGAGAAACAGGTACACAGCTATCCTCATTGCTGGAGGACCGACAAACCTGTGCTGTACTACCCTCTCGACGCTTGGTTCATACGCACAACCGCAGCCCGCGACCGTATGATAGAGCTTAACAACACTATCAACTGGAAGCCACAGTCAACCGGTACCGGACGATTTGGAAAATGGCTGGAGAACCTTGTCGACTGGAACCTGTCGCGATCGAGATACTGGGGCACTCCCCTTCCAATATGGGTCACTGAAGACAGGAAAGAAGAAAAATGTATCGGATCTGCAGGTGAGCTTAAAGAAGAAATACAAAAATCGGTTGCAGCAGGTTACATGACGAAAAACCCGCTGGATGATTTTATCCCGGGTGATAATTCAAAAGCAAACTATGAAAAATTCGACCTGCACCGTCCCTTTGTCGATGAAATAATACTTGTAAGCAACAGCGGAAAGAAAATGTTCCGGGAGCCTGACCTGATAGATGTATGGTTCGATTCCGGTTCAATGCCTTATGCGCAGTCGCACTATCCTTTTGAAAACAGGGAGAACTTCAGCGAGATGTACCCCGCCGACTACATAGCTGAAGGGGTTGACCAGACAAGAGGCTGGTTCTTTACCCTTCATGCCATAGCAACAATGATATTCGACTCCGTGGCATTTAAGAATATCATATCTAACGGACTGGTCCTTGACAAGAACGGGAATAAGATGTCGAAAAGGCTCGGTAATGCCGTCGATCCTTTCTCAACAATTGAAGATCATGGATCCGACCCCCTGCGCTGGTACTTCATAACAAACGCTCAGCCCTGGGATAACCTCAAATTTGATATAAGCGGTGTGGATGAAGTGAAGAGGAAGTTCTTCGGGACACTGTACAACACTTATTCATTCTTTGCCCTCTATGCCAATATAGATAAGTTCAGCTACGCCGAAGCTGACATACCTGTCAGCCAGCGTCCTGAGATCGACAGATGGATTATCTCCCTTCTTAACTCACTTGTTAAGGAAGTAAGGAAGTGTTACGAAGATTATGACCTCACCCGCGCAGCACGTGCAATACAGGACTTTGTTACTGAGAACCTCAGTAACTGGTATGTCCGCCTCAACCGTAAACGTTACTGGGGAGGTGAGTACGATGAAGATAAGATAGCTGCTTACCAGACATTGTTTGTCTGCCTTGAAACTGTAAGCCAGCTGGCAGCTCCTGTTGCTCCATTCTACATGGAAAGACTGTTTACCGATCTTAATACCGTAACAGGAAGACATAAAGACAATTCAGTACACCTGGCTCT